>JBJHDJ010000513.1:0-2030 GCA_050486485.1 Porticoccaceae bacterium | reverse complement strand
AAGCCGAGCCTGTTGATCACCAATGCCGAGAAAGCGGATATCGCCCACCAGGTGGAAGGACTCAAGGTGGTGGTGGCGGACGCCGGCCTGCTGGACGAGATCAGCGGCTACCCCACGGAGTTTGAAACCAAAACCCGGGCCAACGATCTGGCGGTGTTCCAATATACTTCCGGCACCACCCGGGAATTGCCCGCCGCGGTGAAGCATACCCACAAGGCGCTGGTGACACTGATGTTCGCCGCCCTGTACGGCACTGGCATCCGCCCCGGGGACGAGTTCTTCTGTCCTTCGTCGCCGGCCTGGGGCCATGGCCTGTGGCACGGCACCCTGGCGCCCCTCGCCCTGGGCGTCACCACCGGTACCTTCGCCGGCCGCTTCGACGCGGTGCGGTTGATGAAAGGGTTGCAGGACTACAAAATCACCAATATGTCCGCCGCCGCCACCCACTACCGGATGATGAAGAATTCCGGCAAGGCGGGGGATTTCAACTTCTTCATCAAAAAGCTTTCCTATACCGGCGAGCCCATCGACCCGGCCACCCTGGAGTTCATCGACGAGACCTTCCATGTGCCGGTATGCAGCATGTACGGCACCACCGAGATTGGCGTGGTACTGGTGAACTTTCCCGGCGCCGCGGACTATGTGGTCAAGCCCGGATCACTGGGCAAGCCGATCCCGGGCCAGAAACTCCAGGTGCAGAACCCCGACGGCACGCCCTGCGCCCCCGGCGTGGTGGGCGAGTTGATGTTGTGGCGCCGCGACAACTGGGAGACCACCAAGGATCTTGCCAGGATCGACGAAGACGGCTACTTCTACCATTGCGGTCGCGCCGACGATGTGATCATTTCCGCCGGCTGGACCATGAGCGCGGTGGAGATCGAGAACACCCTGCTCAAGCACGACGATGTCCAGGAGGTCGCCGTGATCGGCGTCCCCGACGAGACCCGCGGCCAGGTGGTGAAGGCCTTCGTGGTCAGCGATCGCGCCGCCAGCGATGCCTTCGTCGACGAGCTGAAAAATTTCACGCGGGAGCGGCTCAGCCAGCACGAGTTCCCGCGTCTGATCGAATTTGTGAGCGAACTGCCCAAGACACCCGCCGGGAAAGTTCACCGCAAGGTCCTGCGCGACCGTGAAGCCACCGCCGCGGCCGCGGCCACCCATTGATATCCGAGGAGAAACCACTATGACCGCCAAGTTTCCAAAAATCACCGAGGAAGGTCTCGCCGACCTGCGCCAGCGCATCGGTGTCAAGATCACCAATACCGTGGAGCCCTGGAACTACGAGGCCTCTCGGGACGCCATCCGTCACTACGCCCACGGCATCGGCGACGACAACCCCCTGTGGTGCGACCCGGCCTACGCGGAGAAAACCAAGTATGGTTCCCTGGTGGCGCTGCCCAGTTTCCTGTTCAGCACCAGCCGCATCATTTCCGGCTACTGTGGCGGTTTGTCCGGGGTGCACGCCATGTGGGCGGGCGCCGACTGGACCTGGCACAAGCCAGTGCTGCGCAATGACACCATCACCACCGAGGCCTACCTGAAGGATCTGGTGGAGCACCAGACCCGTTTCGCCGGTCGCGCCTTCCAGCAGATCTACCATGTGGACTTCTACAACCAGCACGGCGACCTGGTGGCCGAGGCCGACAGCTGGGTTTTCCGCACCGACCGCGACGAGGCCCGCGAGCGCGGCACCAAGTACACCGATGTCAAGGGCAAGGTCGAACCCTTCACCGACCAGCAACTGGCCGACTTCTACAAGCTCTACGAGAACGAGGAGATCCGCGGCGCCACTCCCCGTTACTGGGAGGATGTCAAGGAGGGCGAGGAGCTTCCCGCCATGCTCAAGGGTCCGATGACCGTGACCGGCTTCATCTGTTATGCCCAGGGTTGGGGTGGTCTCTACATCCGTGCCAACAAACTCGCCTGGCAGATGCAGCAGAAGCACCCCGGCACCGGCATCAAGAATCGCTTCAATGTGCCCGACTGTCCCGAGCGGGTTCACTGGGACGAGGCCTTCGCCCTGGAAGTGG
>JBJHDJ010000512.1:0-2034 GCA_050486485.1 Porticoccaceae bacterium | reverse complement strand
CCCATCGTTCGTGCCGCCTGATGGTATGGATGGTGGGTTACGCCTTCGGCTAACCCACCCTACGGGCCTACGGGTCATCGTGCATGCCGTGCGCCCTGTAGGATGGGTTGAGCGCAGCGATACCCATCAACAAGACATGGCGAGGTGAAACTGCCATTGCCGCACTCAACCCATCCTGCTCAAAGAGCATCCTCACAGGGGAGTTGCCGCAGCAGTAGCCACAGCTCATCCATCAGCGCCGCCAACTGGCGGGCCAGTGCCGGGCTGGACTCGGGCTCCACGGCTAGCCTGTCCAGCTCACCCCAGCCGGGGGCGGCGTATTCCCAATCAATCAGGTACAGGCGCCCATCGCAGTCAAGGATATTGCCGGGAGTGAGGTCGTGATGGGTGAGCACGGCGGGCACGGCCCTGGAGAGTCGCCCCAGGGCATCGCGGCAGTGGTGGAAGCGGTTGGCAAGCCCGGGGGAGATGCCCATCCCCCCCGCCAGGTTTCGCCAGTAGTCGCCCAGGTAGGCGACATAGTCTCGGGGGGGCAGGCCGGTATCGACTTGCTGGTAGCGGTCCACCAGCGCCACCAGACGCCGGCGCTGGCCGTGATCCGCCATATCCTCCGCCCGCCACACCCTGCCTGGCAGATAGCCAGTGACGAGAAAGCCGTCCTCGCGGGGATGGTTGTGCCACAGGGGAGGCGTAATACCCAGGGGCTCCAGGCACTTCAATACCCGGGCTTCCCGCCGCCGATCGACGCCGAGCCGCTGACCAATGGGGCAGTTGAGACGCACCACCGCGGCGCCGCGGTCGGTGTCGACAAGCCAGTTGCTGTTGGTGAGGCCGGCGCCGATGGGCCCCGTTATTCGAGGCCTGCTGGACAGGGGCACGGACCACCCGCGCCAGGTGTCGAGCGCCCGCGCCAGCCGCTCTTCCAGGTGGCGCTCGTCAGTTGGTCGTGGCTGCGGGTTCATGGGCCGCGTCGCGGCAGGCCTTGGCCCGCCAACTGAAGTAGCCGAATACCGCGATCACCACATAGGCGGCGAACAGCAGGCTGCTGAGGTACAGGCCGCGCTCGAAATACATGAACACGCAGGCGAAATCGATGACGATCCAGTACAACCAGTTTTCCAGGATTTTTTTCGCCACCATCCAGGTCACCACCACGCTGCCCCAGGTGGTGAAGGAGTCCACGAAGGGCCACGCTGCCTGGGTATGGGTGATGAGCAGGTAGCCGGACACGGCGCTGACGGCGAGGATGCCCGCCACCAGCACCACATGTCTGCCTGGCGCCCAACTGGTGATTTTCACGCCTTCGTGAGACTCGCCACCGCGCCGCCACTGCCACCAGCCGTATACCGCCATCACCATGTAGAACACATTGAGCAGGGATTCCATCAGCAGGCTGACCTGCCAGAACAGCACGGTGTAGATGGCGGTGCTGGCGAGGGCGCAGTACCAGCACAGGATGTTTTCGCGCATGGCCAGCAGCAGGTAGGCGATGGCCAGCACCACGGCCACAGCCTCCCAGGGAGAAAGCCCGGCAATTGCGGCAATCAGCTCCTGCCCCACCTAGGAGGCTCCGTGGTCGGGCAGGAACTTCACCACGAAGATGCTTTTGCCGAGGGTTTCCTGGCTCCAGCGAATCATTTCCCCGAGGGTGCCGTAGACCCTGTCGAAATCGCCGCTGACAAGGGTGGCGGTGGGGAAAGTCCGCACCTGGATATCGGGCATCTCACCGAGCCGGGCCAGAAACGCCTTGATCACGGGCAGGTAGTCATCCTGCAAGGGGTAGAGGGTGACTTCGGCGGTGAGCAACATAGGGTGTTTCTCCGGCAATTTTAGAAATTATAGGTGGCGGTCAGGCCCCAGGTACGGGGGTCTCCGAGCTGCACATAGGCCGTTGGCTCGGCATAGAAATCCCGCGGATCGTTGGCGAAGAAAAAGCCCCGGGTCGCATAGTCCTTGTCCGCCAGGTTGCGGCCCCAGAGACGCAGTTCCAGCCTGTCCAGTTGCCAGGCCACGCTGGCGTGCACCAGGTGGTAG
>JBJHDJ010000511.1:0-2035 GCA_050486485.1 Porticoccaceae bacterium | reverse complement strand
CCATGACACGGATCAGCGGCTCGGTGCCGGAGGGCCTGAGCAGCACCCTGCCCGCCCCCGCCAGGGCCGACTCCGCGGCGGCCACCGCGGCGTCGATCTCCGGCACACCGGCCACCACCGTGCGGCGCGGAACCGGCACATTGATCATGACCTGTGGCAGCTTGCTCATCCCGGCCACCAGCTCCGCCAGGGATTTGCCGGCCTCGCGCATGGCCCTCAGCACCTGCAGGGCCGCGACGATGCCATCGCCGGTGGTGGTGAGATCGCCGCACACCACATGGCCTGAACTCTCACCTCCCAGCAGCCACTGGCGCTGGCGCATGGTTTCGATGACATGGCGGTCGCCAACCTTGGCCCGTTCGAAGGGAATGCCCAGCCGGTCGAAGGCCAGGTTCAGACCGTGATTGGACATCAGGGTGCCCACCACGCCGTGGCAGCCGCCACCGGCGACATGGCGGTGGCGGGCGATGACGAAGAGGATTTCATCGCCATCGACCACCTTGCCCCTATGGTCCACGAGGATGACCCGGTCGCCGTCCCCGTCCAGAGCAATTCCCAGGTCCGCCCCCGAGTCGATCACCACCCGCGACAGGGTGTCGGGATGGGTCGAGCCGCAACGGTCGTTGATGTTGAGGCCGTCCGGTTCGGCGGCCACGGCAATCACCCTGGCGCCCAGCTCCCGCAGCACATCCGGGGCGACATGATAGGTGGCGCCATTGGCGCAATCCACTGCCACGGTGAGTCCTTCCAGGCTGAATCCGGAGGGCACCGTGCTCTTGCAGAATTCGATGTAGCGCCCGGCGGCATCGGCGATGCGATGGGCGCGGCCCAGGTTGCGGGACAGGCCTGTTTCCATGGGCTGGTCGAGGTAGTGCTCGATTTGGTGCTCGATGTCATCGCCGAGCTTGAAGCCATCGCCGCCAAAGAACTTGATGCCGTTGTCGTCGAAGGGGTTGTGGGAAGCGCTGATCACCACCCCGGCCTGTGCGCGAAAGGTGCGGGTGAGGTAGGCGATGGCGGGCGTGGGCATGGGGCCCAGCAGTCCGACATCGACGCCGGCGGCGATGATGCCGGCCTGCAGGGCGGACTCGAACATGTAACCCGAGACGCGGGTATCCTTGCCGATCAGCATCAGTTTGCGGCCCGCGGCATGTTCCGCGAACACCTTGCCGGCAGCCCAGCCGAGCTTCAGCACGAAATCCACGGTAATGGGCGGTTCGCCCACTCGACCCCGGATGCCGTCCGTTCCGAAATAGTGTCTGCTCATGGCGCTAGCTGCCTTCAATCGCATTGAGAATCCCGAGGACATCCACGGTCTCGCGGACATCGTGGACACGGATGATTCTGGCCCCCTTGCGGGCGGCCAGCAAGGCCAGGGCGAGACTGCCCGGCAGCCTGTCCGCCAGGTCGCGCCCCAGCAGTTCCCCCACCATGCGCTTGCGGGAAACACCCACCAGCACAGGGAAACCCTCGGCCACCAGGGTGTCCAGGGCGCGGAACAGGGTCAGATTGTGCTCCAGGCGTTTGGCAAAGCCAAAACCGGGGTCGATGGCAATGGCGTCCGCGCCGATTCCAGCGGCGCGGCAGGCCGCCACCCGCTGGCGCAGGTAATCCCGCACCTCCTCCACCACATTCTGGTAGCTGGCCAGGGACTGCATCTCCGCGGGCTCCCCCCTGGTGTGCATCAGGCACACCGGCAGACCACAGCGGGCCGCCGCCTCCAGGGCGCCAGGGCGGGTCAGGGCCCGCACATCGTTGATCATATCGGCGCCGATCGCCGCCGCCCCGGCGATGACTTGCGGGCAACTGGTGTCCACCGACACGGGAACATCGACATGGGCCTTGAGCAGGGACACCACCGGCAACACCCTGTCCAGCTCCTCCGCGGTGCCGACCGGCGTCGCCCCGGGGCGGGTGGATTCGCCGCCAACATCGAGGAGATCCGCGCCGGCGGCCACCATGGCCTCGGCGCGGCGCAGCACAAGATCGCGATCCGGCTTGCCATTGGCGAGTAGCTGGCCGCCATCGGAAAAGG
>JBJHDJ010000510.1:0-2036 GCA_050486485.1 Porticoccaceae bacterium | reverse complement strand
AATCCTGGAGGGGGAGCGCATCCCGCGCCGGGGGGCGGGACAGGGCGCGTCCCGGGTGCTGGGCTACACCTGCAACGGCGTCTATCACGCCCTCTACGAACACGCCGACGGCCACCCCGACCCGCAATCAGGTGCGTGCACGAGCATTTCCACCCAGTACCGGCTCACCGCCATTCCCGCTTTCGTGGTGGATGAGCCGGAGAGCGTGGCCACGGGCAATTAAGCCCCTGTGTCGCGGGTGCCAGGGGCATCCGGGGGTGCTGCAATGCAACACTGCTCGGCCCCTCTCCTCAAAACAGTTGGGCTGAGTGGATGACACTTCTTGGCGTACAACTTGTTTTCAGAGAGTGATAGTGGGTCGGCGTCCAGGGGAATCAACAACCAGGTCGATGGATCTGGATGAGCGAATCCGTCAGGAGCGGGGGCGCCCCCCAGTCCAACTGGCCTAATCGAACGGTGCATATCATGATAAGCAGAAACTTGATCCGGCGGCCCGCCAAGGCCTGCCTGTCCCTTGCCGCCGCCACCTGGCTGGTGGCTGGCGCGGCCACGACCCAGGCCCAGGCCGACTGGGTGCACGATGGCAGGGCGGGCTTTGTCGTCTCTCACATCCAGTACGCCCTGCCCGCTGGCCACGCCGATGAAATCGGCGCCTGTCCCGATGGCTTCTCCAAGGCCGTCTCGGATATCTTCACCAGCACTCCCGAAGGCCAACGGCGCGAGGGGGAATCCGAGGGGGACTACACCCAGCGCATCCGCGCCGGGGGCCGGGCCCTGACCCAGGGCCCCAACGGCGAGGACTCCTGCCAGAACCCCGAGGCCTTCGGCCCGGACCCCCACCATCGCACGGTGACGCGATCCGATATTCCCACCCCGGGCATCGATCTGACGGGCTACTACCAACAGATCGGCGCTGACGCGCCGGGCACCTGCCCCTACGAGCCCTTTGTCGGCATCGACGGCGAACAGAACATCGACAACCAGCTATACCGGGTCGCCGGCTGCATCCATGCCTTTCAACCCACGGGGCAGTCCAACAGCTTTACCACCGAGATGCTGACCGGCGCATGGGGGCTGCTGATCACCCTGAGCGGCGTGGACGATATCCGCAACGACGACCATGTGGAGGTTGGCATCTACGCCAACGGCGATCCCATACAGATTTCCGCCGCCCACGAGCCCATCGAGTTTGCCACCTACGCCGTGCATCCGGATTCCCGCTACCACGCCAGAACCACCGGGCGCATCGTCGACGGGGTTTTGATGACCGACCCGGTGGACATCAACTTTCAGAAAATCACCAATGCCGTGCTGTTCGACCGCCCGCTGCGCGACGCCGTGGTGAAAATGACCCTGGGGGAGGATGGCGTGCTGGATGGCTACTTGGCTGGCTACACCGGCGTCGAAGAGATGTACGACATGCAGTTCGGCCTGCGCAACGGCATCGACGCCGTGGCGATTCTGGACGGCGAGCGCATCCCCCGGCGGGGCTCCGGCCAGGGGGCCTCCCGGGTGCTGGGGTATACCTGCAACGGTGTCTATCACGCCCTCCACGAGCACGCCGATGGCCACCCCGATCCCGAGACCGGGCGCTGCACCTCCATCTCCACTCAATACCAGCTCACCGCCATTCCCGCCTTCGTGATCGACGAGCCGGAGAAGGTGGCGACCACGGGGGATTAACCACGGATCACCGAGAGGCATTCTGGAGGAACCCATGAACACCTTTTTCGGAGCCGCGCTGTCGATTCTCGGCTGTTGCCTGCTCGCCGCGACGGTGTCCGCCACGCCTTCGCCAACGGCGCCACTGCCCAGCGCCGTCAGCCCTCCACCACCTGGCAATGGCATCCCCTGGGGCGCGGCGTCGGTGGCGGGCGCCGAGGGATCGATAGACCTGGCTGGTTTCGGCTATGCGGAGGAGGAGTTCCTGGTCTCCGGCACCGCGAATGTCTACGGTTATGGCCCCCACGGCGCCGTTGAGGTTGTCGAGGCCGACACCCCCTACACCACCCGCATCCTGGTGCGCCGCCCCGAAG
>JBJHDJ010000509.1:0-2040 GCA_050486485.1 Porticoccaceae bacterium | reverse complement strand
AGTAGCGGAAGCCGTAGGTCAGCAGGGTGCGCGAGGCGTTGGCCCGGGCGGTGGTGCTGGCGGTGCCCATCACCACGGTAATCAAGCGCATGTCGTCGCGCTGGGCGGAGGCCACCAGACAATAGCCCGCCTCGTCGGTCCAGCCGGTCTTGCCACCATCCACGGTGCTGTCGGTGCGCAACAGGGTATTGCGGTTGTGTTGGCGAATGCCGTTGTACTCGAACTCCAGCTCGGAATACAGCGCGTACTGCTCGGGGAAATCGCGGATCATGGCGCGCATCAACAGGGCCATGTCGCGGGCGGAAGAGTAATGGTCATCCGCCGGCCAGCCGGTGGCATTGAGAAAGTTGCTGTTCTCCATGCCCAGCAACCGCGCCTGCTGGTTCATGATATCGGCAAAGCCCTGCTCGCTTCCCGCCACATACTCGGCAAGGGCCACCGAGGCGTCGTTGCCGGACTGGATGATCATGCCCCGCAACAGGTCCTCGAGGCGCACCTGGGTGCCCTCCTGGATGTACATGCGGGAGCCACCGGTACGCCACGCCTTGACGCTGACCGGCACCATGTCGTCCAGGCTCACCTTGCCCTGGCGCAGTTCGTTGGCGAGGATGTAGCTGGTCATCAGCTTGGTGAGGCTGGCGGGGGGCAGCCGCTCATCGGCATTGTGTTCCGCCAGCACCCTGCCGGTTTCGGCGTCCATCATGATCCAGCCGCTGGCCGGCAGTTGGGGGGGCGCGGGTATCAACAGGTCCGCCCTGGCAACCATGGCAATCACCAGGGCAATGGCGATCAGACCTGTCTTCGTCAGCGCTTTAACCATGTCGTTTTCCTGCGGGTTGTATTGGTGATGGAAGGGGGTGAAAACCGGGAAATTCTACCACGGGACGACCGCGGCCATCAGGGCGTCGGCGACTTCGATCTACTCCGTGACAACACTACTCTGTCACAACACTACTCCGTGACAATAAAGGAGGCGACATTGTCCCGGCTGAGCAACAGGGCGCGAACATCCGCCAGGGACGCCTGGTCGGCAATGGGGCCCACCAGCACCTTGAACAGGGTTTGGCCACCGCCCGCGCCCTCCCGTATCTCCACCGGATAGCCGGTGCTGTCGATCAGATGGCGTTGCTTGCGCTCGGCGGCCTGGCGGGTGCCGAAGGCGCCGGCCTGCAGGTAGGTGCTGCCCGGCAGGGGGCCGACGGCGGCGGGTTGCGATTGCGCCTCGGTCTGCTGGTGTGCCATGCGCGGCAGCTCCACCGTATTGCGCTGGAATTGCACCGGATCGATGGCCACCACCTCGACCCGGGAGATACCCTCGTCGTGGTAGCCCAGCTTCTTGGCCGCCACCCAGGAAAGATCGATGATGCGATCGCCGTGGAAGGGTCCCCGGTCGTTGACCCGCACGATCACCTTGCGGCCGTTGTCGAGGTTGGTCACCTGGACATAGGAGGGAATGGGCAGGGTGCGGTGGGCGGCGGTCATGGCGTACATGTCGTAGGTTTCGCCATTGGAAGTCTGCCGCCCGTGGAACTTGGTGCCGTACCAGGACGCCTTGCCCCGCTCCCGGTAACCCTTGCTGGAGGGCATCACCTGGTAGGTGCGACCAAACACCTGGTAGGGGCTCTTGTTGCCGGCGGCGGTGATGGGCTCCAGGCGGGGAACGGCGTCGGGGATCAGGCTGACATCGATGTCCCTGGGTGGCGGACCGTCCTTGATGGGCGGGCTGGCGCAGGACGCCAGCAGCAGCACCACCAGGAACGAGAGATAAGGTTTAACTGGCTTCACGCCCCATTCGCTCCCGGATCAGTTCACTGAGCTGATACACGGCCATGGCATAACGGTAGCTGTGATTATACCGGGTTATCACATAAAAGTTGTGGAAGCCCAGCCAGAAGTCATGGCCGTTCTCCAGTTCAAGCCGCAGGGGGACCGCCTTGAGATCCGGGTCCATGGCGCTGGCGGGGGCGAAGCCCTGGGCACGCAGCTCCGCCAGGGTGGTATCCGGCACCTTGACCTGGTTCCACTCCAACTGCTCGTAGC
>JBJHDJ010000508.1:0-2056 GCA_050486485.1 Porticoccaceae bacterium | reverse complement strand
GGCCTATCAAGCGAAGGCTGCTCGCTTATCCGGGGATTGAGGTGGAAAGCCCGCAGTGGCGGAAGAAGGAAAGCAAGGTGATATCATCCTGCGACAGCATCGTGCAGCGATTCTCGGCGCCAACCGGGCTGTGTCGCGAACGCCCTTGTCAGGGATGTCGAGCGGCCCCGAGGCACGATAAGACCGCACCGCCAGCGCCCAGAGTGACAGTCATGAAGGACATCACACCGCCAATGGATCACCGCCCTCCCCATGCCCCGTCTCCATGACCGTTTCACCGCCCGGGTGCGGGCCCTGTCCAGCGACGGCGGCGGTATCGTCGGGCATGCCGATGGCCAGGTATTTTTCGCCCCCGGCGTGTGGCTCGACGAGGTGGGGGAGTTTCGCGTCACCGGCTTCAAGGGGCGCTTTGGCTTTGCCACCCTGGAAAACCTGCTGGAGCCCTCACCGCACCGGATCTCGGCGCCGTGCCCACACCACGGCTTCGCCCCCGGCCAGTGCGGTGGCTGCCCCTGGCAGTTCATCGCTTACCAAGCGCAACTGGCCGCCAAGCAGTCGCGAGTGGCGCACAGCCTTGGCAAGCTGGTGTCCAGGGAGTGCATCCACCCGATACTGGGGTCACCCCGCGATCTCGGTTTTCGCAACCGCGCCCAACTCAAGACCGACGGCAAGCGCCTCGGCTTTGTCAGTCCCGGTTCCCGGGAGCTGGCCCCGGTGGATGACTGCCTGATTCTCAGCGACCACAACCGCGACACCCTGAAAGCCCTCGCGGCGCGGCTGCCCAATCCGGCGTGGCGGCCCATCAAGGGACAGGATTGGACCACTTTGGATATCGACGAGGCTATCGGCCCTGACGGGGTGGTGGTCAACCGGCGCCGCCCCTTCCGTCAGGGCAACAGCGCACAGAACGCGGTGATGAGACAGTGGCTGGGGGAGCGCCTGGCGCCCCTCGACAGGGCGACGCCGGTGGTGGAGCTGTTCGCCGGTTCGGGGAATTTCACCGAGGTGATCGCGGCGGCGGGCTTTGCCCGGATCCTGGCGGCGGAAGCCAGCGGCGAGGCCATCGAGCAACTGGCGGCGCTAGCCCTGCCAGGGGTGGAGACCCTGCCGGGCAACCTGTTCAGCGACGAGGGATTGGAGCGGGTGCGGCGGCGCTGTCCCGATGCCGGCATCCTGGTGCTGGACCCGCCCAGGGAGGGGCTGAAAAACATTGCCCGGCTGTTGCCGAAGAAACACCGGGTGCGGGAGCTGTTCTACATTTCCTGCGACCTGGCCACCCTGGCCCGGGATCTCGGCGCACTGGTGGAGCACGGCTTTCGCGTCCGGGAGGTCCAGCCCCTGGATTTGTTCCCCCACGGCCCCCATGTGGAGCTGCTGTGCCATTTGCGCCGATGACAGGCAATCCGTGACAGGCGGTGCTGATAGGCAATCACAATCAAGCGGATATGATTTATCAACTGGGCCAATGTGCCAGAGGGCGTTATCATCCTCGCCATTCACATGAGAAGGAGCCCCGCCATGGAGCCATTCACCATTTTCGGTCGCCCCGGTTGCGGCTACTGCATCCGTGCCAAACAGGTGCTGGAGATGAAAAAGCTGCCCCACAAGTATGTGGACATGATGAAGGAAGGAATAACACCGGCGGATCTCGAAGCCACCATCGGCCACCCGGTGCGCACCGTGCCGCAGATTTTCCACGGTCCCGCCCATATCGGTGGCTACACCGAGCTGGAGCGCTACCTGAGGGAGATGGCGGCCTAGCGGGAGCCTTGCCCTGGCATGGCGTGACTCGTAGGATGGTGACGCGTAGGGTGGGTTAGCCGCAGGCGTAACCCACCACACCCGGCCATCAGGCCGCACGGAGTGATGGGTATCGCTGCGCTCAACCCATCCTACGGGAGCCATGTGCTGGCATCAACCCACCCCGCGGGGACATCGTGCCTACCCCACTGGCCGCGTCTTGCCCTCCGCGGAAATCGCCACATAGACGAAATCCCCCTCCGTCACCTTGGTGCGCTCCTCGCTGCCCTCCACCTCGATCCACACCTCGATATTG
>JBJHDJ010000507.1:0-2057 GCA_050486485.1 Porticoccaceae bacterium | reverse complement strand
TGTCTATTCTCGGCCACCCGCTGCACCCGGTGCTGATCCACTTTCCGGTGGCGGCGCTGCTGGGTCTGGCGGCCAGCGACCTGGCCTTCGTTTTCAGCGGCGACCCGTTCTGGGCGCGGGCCGGTTTGTGGCTGGCGGGGGTAGGCGCCCTGGGGGGCTGGCTGTCGGGGCTGGCGGGGCTGGTGGATCTGGTGGTGGTACCCCGCATCCGCCGCCTGGTGACCGCCTGGTGCCACGGCATCCTGGCGGTGATGGTGCTGTCCCTGGCGTCCCTCAACTGGCTGCTGCGTTTCGAGGGCGGCGCCGCCCAGATCCTGCCCTGGGGGCTGTACCTGTCCCTGCTCACCGCATTGCTGATCAGCATCACGGGCTTTCTCGGCGGCCAACTGGTGTACGAGTACGGGGTGGGGGTGGATACCGAGGAGCTGCCCCCCTGAAGCTGACTGGCGGAGGGTGGCTGGTGTCAGGGTTGTCAGTCGGCATTTCTCACCCTGTAATCCGGTCAGCGCCCTGGAGGTTTCCATTCGAGACACGCCGTGAACCCATCCCTGGGGGCTCGACGGCGGCATCCCTGCCGCCGACGGTCTCGAATGGAAACCTCCAGGACCCTGACCTCCAACCGAGGTGCGCTCGACGCAATTCACTTCGCCCAAGGCTGGAAAACAAACGCTATCCACTACAACCCCCATCCCGGCTTGGCCAGCACCACCCAGACGATGGCCATCATCAGAGCCAGGGACACCCACGGCAGTAGCCGGCACCACAGGGCGAGGCGGCTGTCGTCCCCCTCGCCCCGCGCCGCCGCCTCGGCCCGCAACACCAGGAGGCCCACCAGGGCATGGCACAGCACCAGCCCGCTCACCAGGGTGAGCTTGACCATCAGCCAGGCATCCAGGGTGCGGTCGATCAGGAACACCAGGGTGCCGGTGATGATCGCCGCCAGGGCGGCGGGCGTCGCCACATGAGTGAAGACGAAGCGCTCCACGCTGTCGAAGGGCCGGTACAGCTCGGGACTGTCCTGGCGGCGGTCGCGGTGGCCCGCCACCAGCACAGGCATGTAGAGCAGGGCCGCGCACCAGATCAGCAGGGTGGCGATATGAAGGGTCAGGACCCAGACCATCGCCACCTCCCCTGGCTGGCGGGATACCCCGTGGCCGCGCGCAGGTCAGTCACAGCGTCTTCACCCAGAACACCATGGGTTTATCGGTCTCGCCGCTTTCTCCGAGATCCCGCCAGCGGTACAGGGTGCGCAGATCCGCCGCCTGGCGGTAGCCGAAGCGCCGCCACACGCCGTCCAGGGGCTGGTAATCCACGGGGCGCAGGGGGTGGTCACCGGGGCGCTCCACGGCGCAGAAGACACTGGTGTCGAGGCCCAGGCGCCGCGCCTGGCGTTCCCTTTCCGCGAAGAAGATCCGGTACAGGCCGCGTCCCCGGTATTCCTCCAGCAGCACGGATTCACCGCAATAGAAGATGCGTTGCGGATCCTCCCCCGCCGCCAGGAAAGGAGCGAGGAATTCCTCGCTCTCGTGGGCCAGGGGCAGGCCGGTGGAAGCCCCCACCACCCGATCCCCGTCGAAGGCCAGCACGGCGACACTGTCGGGGGAACGCAGGTAGGTGTCCAGGTAGCGCCGCTCGTAGTCCACGGAGCCTTGGTAGAGGTAGGGGAATTCCCGGAACACGCGGATGCGCAGGTCGGCGAGGACCGGCACCCAGGGTGCGATTTCCGCGCCCTTGACCACGGAGGTGCGTAACGGTGTCAAGGGCCACGCCTCCGCGCCCCATGCCGGTTTCCCCAGCGTTTGGGCTCGAGGCCACCGGGTGGAACCGGACAAACCTGGATGCAGGCCAACATGAATCCCCCTGGGTAAAAAAGCCAATGTCGAGGATAAAGTGTAGCCTTGGCGCGGTGCAAGGCGACCCACCCCGCGGGGCAGGCGTGTCCAAACACCAGGGACGACTCCCAACAAGGACGGCTTTTGATTTACCCTGTCGAGCCAAGGACCGCGGACGAGTGACAAGCCATGGCTGAAAACCCAGCAACCATCCCTGCTGATACC
>JBJHDJ010000506.1:0-2074 GCA_050486485.1 Porticoccaceae bacterium | reverse complement strand
CGCGCCATGGTGGAGCGCCTGGCGGGGGAAGGGGCCCTGGTGTTGTTCAACTACGCCACCAGCGCCGATGCGGCGCGGGATGTGGTGGAGACGGTCGCCGCCCGGGGCGGCAGGGCCGTGGCCCTGGAGGCCGCCCTGGGGGATATTTCCTCCATCGAGCGCTTCGCCGCCGACATTCGCCGCGAGTTGGGGGCAGAGGGGGGAGAAGAGGGCGGCCCCTGCCTGGATTTTCTGGTCAACAATATCGGTGGTGGGGTGTACGGCACGACCCTGGACACCACCCCGGAGGTTTTTGACCACACCTTCTCCAACAATGTGCGCATACCCTTCTTCCTCACCCAGAATCTGGCGGCTTCGCTGAAGGATGGCGGCAGGGTGGTGAATGTCTCCTCCGTGGCCTCCCGCCTGGCGGGGAGAACCTTCGCGGTGTACAGCATGAGCAAGGCGGCCCTGGACATGTACACCCGCATCCTCGCCAAGGAGTTGGGGCCGAGGGGCATCACCGTCAACGGGGTGCTGCCGGGCTTCAACGCCACGGAGACCAACGAGCGCGAGCTGTCGGATCCGGCGGTGAAGGCGCAGATCGAGAAGGACACGCTGCTGGGCCGATTCGGCGAACCGGACGACATCGCCGGCATCGTCCACGCCCTGGTGTCCCCTGATTGTCGCTGGATCACCGGCCAGTGCATCGAAGCCAGTGGCGGGTTCCAGTTTTGATGGCTGGAAAGGTTGTCGCGGCCCCGGTATCTGTCCCCCCGTCCATGGGGGAGCGGTGAATTTCCGCCACGGCGGCCACCGCCAGGGTGGCTTGCGGCACGGTTTGGCGAGGTTCTTCACCCTTGTGAAATTCGCCACCACGGGCGCCCGCCAACCTTGACACTCCTGTGGATTGTTTTTTAAGTGTCCCGATCATAGCCGATAACAGCAGGAGTGAACCATGGGCGATGCATCAGGTTACAGGGGACTCGACGGCGACAAGACCGTCCATGTGGTGGCCGGTCAGCACCACAAGTTCATGCTCATCCCCATCATGGAGGAGGAAACCACCTGGATAGAGGCCGGGCCCCTACGGGTGGGGGTGGAAAGCCGCGTCTTCGGCACCCCGGACAGGGGCGTCATGGAACGGGGCCCCAGCGTCCACATCCACGACGCGGCGACCCGGGAGGAGTGGCTGCGATTCGACTGCTTCGACAATCAACCCCACTACCACTACATCCTCCAGGCCCATCAACACAATATCGTCTGGGGTTACGACCCGGTGGCCAACGGCCCCATCTTCGATTGGGTGATTCTGTGCCTGCGGGAACGGCTGCCGGCCATGCTAGAGCGCGCCGGCGCCCCGCAATTGGCCGCCAGGGTGCGGGACCATGGTCCCCTCGGCGAGTCGCTTCTGGACAGTATCCGGCGCACCATGGTGGAGGCCCGGGAGCGCACCTTCCCGGGTACGGAGAAGATCGAGGCCTCCATTCGCTGGTACAACCGCTGGAAGGAGTTACACCCGCGGTTCAACACCGTGGAGTGACGGGCCTAGCCGCAATGGCACTGATTTAAGCCATTTCGGACTTCGTCGCCCGGTCGGCATCCCGGGGGAGAGTTTTCGAGACACGCCGTAAACCCCCCTCCGGGGTCCGGCCCGCAATCAAAGATTGCGTGCGTTCGGCTGCGCACAAAGCTGCGCTTTGTAAACGCTAGCCTCACCCCTGGGGGCTCGACGGCGCCATCCCTGGCGCCGACGGTCCCGAAAACGCTCCCCCGGGACACCGCCCTACTACCGTAGAGGGGCTTAACTCAGTGCCATTGGCGTCTGGTCTCCTGTCACTGCCTTGCCCGCGCCTTGCGCCTGGAACCCCCCAGCCGCTCCAGCATGACGAAAAACAGCGGCACGAACACCAGCGCCAGGGAGCTGGCGGCCACCATGCCGCCCACCACCACGGTGCCGATCTCCTGGCGGCTGAAGGCGCCGGGGCCGGTGCCGAAATACAGGGGCAGGGCGCCGACGATAAAGGTGAGTGCGGTCATCATCACCGCTCGGAAGCGCTGCTGGGCCGCCGCCACGGCCGCTTCCCGCAGGCCC
>JBJHDJ010000505.1:0-2093 GCA_050486485.1 Porticoccaceae bacterium | reverse complement strand
GGGGCGCCTTGCGCTTGCCCATCAGCGCCGCCGCCTCGGGACCGCGATCGTCAAGAAGCCGTCGCGGTATTCGGCGTGAATGCCCTCCGAGCTGAAGCCCGGCCCAAGCCGCACCCGGCGCTCAAACGCGCCGAAGGGGATTTCCAACTGTTGCACGCCGCGGGCGCCATCCGGCACGCGGCGCTTGCGAATGCCCTTGATATGCAAAATCTGTTTCTCCACCATCACCTCGATACGGTCGCCTTCCACGCCGGGCAGCTCCACCACGATGACCACATCGCGTTCGCGATCATAGACATCCATGGCGGGCTCCCAGCCCTGGCAGGGCCCCGGCGTGCCGCCCGTGCGCACAAAAGCCGCGGGCCGCGGGGTTCCCAAACGCGCGAAGTGAGTAAATCGGTTCATTGAGTGTATCGGCCCTCCCGGAAGCCGGAGACTCATCGGCCCGTTAGTATAGATCCCGCCGCCATGCACGGCAAGGGGCGCGAGCCCCCCCAATCGCCGGGTAAGGATTCGTTTTCTGGGGTAGCCGCGTGTTGGGGATGGTTCGGTGGGTATCCGGGAGAGGATTTGGGGTGGTTTCTGGGGGGCGGAGCCGCAAAGGCAGGGCGAGGGACGGAGCCGGGTGGCCGTGAAGACCCAAGCGGGCACACCTGTCTTGTTTGATGCTTGGATGGGGGCGTTGGGCTGGTTCAGGCGATGGCGGCGCGGAAGGTATCGAGGTGGGGGTGGCCGCGGGGGAGCTTGAGGATGAGCCGTCTTGCGTGGCGCGCCACGAGGGCGGGGATGCCGAGCAGGCGGAAGCGAAGGGTCTTGAGGCGGCAGGTGCGGTAGTCGGCGGGCAGCACCATGTGCTTGAGGGCGATGAAGAGGTTGTAGGCCAGGGTCATGATGCGCAAGTACACGGCGTTCACGAAGAAGTCGCCGGAGGGCAGCGTGCGCAATTCAAAGTCCCACTTCAATTCGCCGATCTGGTTCTCGCATTGCCCGCGCTGGCGGTACCAGGCGATCTGTTCTTCGAGCGGCATCTGCATGTTGGTGATGAGGACATGGTAGTGGTACGGGCCGTAGAACAGGTCGTCTTGCAGGCGTTCCTTGCGGATGACGATGAGCCGGTAGGGATGGGCGCAGTGGTTGAGGGTGTGCACGGTCTCTTGGGCTTCCTCGCGCACGAAGGGCTCGGGGTCTTCCGGGTCGCCGATGAGCGCAAGGCGTTGCCAGTTGTCCTCGCAAAGGCCCTGAATCACGGCCCGAACGGCCTCGTCCTTGTCCGCGCCGATGCAAAAGCCATGGCCGCTGTCGTGGCAATAATCCAGCAGGTCCGCCTGGTACCATGCCGAGTCCGAGCGCACGCACACCTTCTCGATCGTGGATGGCAGTTGCGCCAAGGTCTCTTGGAGAAAGCCCAACGGGTCCGTGTTTGGAGAGGCGTTGCCATGGCGGAAGTCGTCATGCACCACCGTGCCCAACTCCTCCCAGAACGCCAGCATGGGCATGTAGCCCCGCTCGCCCTTGTAGCTCATGCGGGCATCGCGGCCACCCGAGACAAACAACGACGCATCGCAGTCCAGCGTTGCCGTCGTGACCGAGGCTGCCTTGGCCATGCGGGCCAGCAGACGGCGGCGTACCGTTGCCAACGCATCCAGCCCGTCATAGCGGATCCGCCGCAGGTATTCGTGGGCCGTGGAGGGCGCCATGACATCGCGCCCCAACAGGCGCGCCAGCCCACGGTCCTGGCGGAGTTGGGCCAAGTCATCGATGCAACTACCGCCCGACCATGGAATGTTCATCAGGTCGAACACCGCCGCGCTGTGGGTGAACCCCCGTGCCCGCTCCTTGGGAGGAAGCAGCCCGTCCAAGTCATTGAGGACGCCCAGCCGATGCGCCAGATTCGCCAGCGGGACCACGCCGGGGTGGTTCGTCACCGCCGCGTCCGTTTCCTCCACCTTTACTGAAATCGCGCCTTGCGTTATCATCATTCTCACCTCGTTGGTGTGGGGGAAGAGTGTGTTCAAACCCTTCTATCCCCAATGGATCCAATCGGATCCCGCCAACGAGGTTTTTCTTAGCCGATGATCGAGGAATTCCTGGTC
>JBJHDJ010000504.1:0-2101 GCA_050486485.1 Porticoccaceae bacterium | reverse complement strand
CTTCGCCGACTCGGGCATGGTGGGACAGTTGGACCAGGTGCTGGCCCTTCAGTGGGTACGGGACAACATTGCCCAGTTCGGCGGCGACCCGGACAATGTCACCATCTTCGGCGAGAGCGGGGGCGGCGCCAAGGTCAGCACCCTGCTGGCCATGCCCCCGGCCCAGGGGTTGTTCCACAAGGCCATCATCCAGAGCGGCGCAGGCCTGCGCATGGTGGACAGGGAGGACGCCGAGGCGTTGGCGGAGCAGGTGCTGATGGAGCTTGGGGTGGCCAGGGGGGATGTCCATCGCCTGCTGACCATGGACCTGGAGCGGATCATGGCGGCGGCCGCGAAAGCGGCGGCGGGTTTCGGCCCCGGGGGGCGCACCCTGGCGCCAGTGGTGGATGGCCGGTCGCTGCCTCAACACCCCTTCGACCCACAGGCGCCAGAGGTGTCGCGGAACATCCCCATCATCGTCGGTAGCACCAAGGACGAGGCCACCCTGTTCAGCGCCGGCGATCCCCTGTTTGGCACCATGACGGAAGAGCAGGCCCGGCAGCGCTTCCTGCAAACCCTGGGGGACAGGGGCGAGGCGGCCTTCGACCTCTACCGGCGGCTGCGGCCCGACGATGCCCCCACTTACTGGGTCACTTCCCTGCTCACGGAGATGCGTACCTGGATGGACTCCATCCGGCTGGCGGAGCGCAAGTTCGCCCAGGGGGAGGCCCCCGTGTACATGTATCGGCTGGACTGGGAAACGCCGGTATTCGGGGGGGTGCTCCGCTCCCCCCACGGGCTGGACACGCCGCTGGTGTTCGACAATGCCCACCAGACTCCTCTGCTCACGGGGCCGGGACCGGAGCCCTTTATCGTCGCCGCCGCCATGTCCCAGTCGTGGATCAACTTCGCCCGCACGGGGAACCCCTCCCTGGCGGATGTCCCCTGGCCGGCCTACGACACAGCATCCCGTGACACCATGATTTTCGACCTGGACAGCCGTGTGGTGGCGGACCCCGACGGGGAGGTGAGGCGGTTTTTCAGCGCATAGCTCCGCGCGTAGCGCCGCGCGGAGGACGAGACAGGATCAATTGGCGAGCCGCAACCGGCTCGGGGGGTCGGTGGGAAACACCGGGGTGAGCACCGGAAGCGAGGGGGTCGAGGTCGGCGATGGGTGTGGCCGTGGCAGATTCCTTCGGTGGTTCATGTGTTGGCGTCGTCGCGCCAGTCCAGCCAGCGGCGCGCCGTGCTGCCCAGCAGGCACTCCCGTTCCGGGGCGGACAGGTCCGGATTGTTCCTGAGGCTGAACAGGGTTTCCCCCCAGGTTTCGCCGGTGAGGTTGGCGGTGTGGTCGCTGGCCCACATGATGCGCTCGGCCCCGAAGGCATCCAGGGCGCGGCGCAGGTAGGGGCGCACACCCTCGTTGGGGTAGCCGGCGGCCTCGAAGACCGCCGAGGCATGGGCCCATTTGAGGGCCACATTGCCGTGATCCGCCAGTTGCACCACCCTCTCCAGGGAGTCCGACAGGGGCTCGTCGCAGAAATGCTTCCAGTAGTCCTCGCTGTCCGGCAGGCCCTCGAGTTGGGCGATGGCGGAGCGGATCAGTTTGCTGGGGGGCATGCCGCAGTGATCGACGATCACCTTCACGGAGGGGAATTTCTGCAGGTAAGGCACCAACAGGTGGGTCTTGCCCCCCACGGCGGCGAAAATGGGCAGACCGCATTCATCGGCGGCGCCGAAGAGTCCGTCGTAGGCGCCGGCGGCGAACTGTTCCGCCTCGGCGCGGGTAATGCCTGGCAGAATACGCAGCGCCTTGGCATGGGGATTGTCCCGGGCCATGGCGACAATGCTGCGCAGGTGGGGGTCGCGGCGGTCCACCCGTAACACGAAGGCAAAGCGCCCGGGCCAGGTCCAGGCCGCCAGTTCCGCCGTGGGGGTGGCGGCGCGCGTGAAATCGCCCACCGTATAAGAGGGGTGGCCGGGGGTGCCCATCCACCACTCGTCAACCAGCACCGAGCGGATGCCGAGGGCGTCCATGGCCGCCACCATCTCCGCCGCGCCGCCGGGGCCGAGATGGACCTGGGTATCGACAATGTCCATGGTTAATTTCCCTCGTCGGGAG
>JBJHDJ010000503.1:0-2105 GCA_050486485.1 Porticoccaceae bacterium | reverse complement strand
GGTGGGGACAATGCCGTTGATCGGGGACGAGCGGCGCCTGGTTACGACTGTTGCGTGATTGCCTGAGTTTATCTGGGGGCGATGCTGTTGATATCGACGGCGACCGGGGTTTCGGCGCCGAGGATACGCACCAGCACCAGGAGTCTGTCGGCGGATTTGGCCATTTTGAACACGGCGGACAGTCCTGCCAGGGGGCCTTCCAGTATTTCGACGCTGTCTCCCACCCTGAAGCGGGGGGCTGGCGATTCGCTGTCCGGGTTGGTCGCCAGCTCCTGTTGGCGGATAAAGTCGATGACGGAGTCGTCGATGGCGCGCAGCAACGGGCCGAACCTGACCAGCCCGGTGACGCCTAGGGTGGATCGTACAGGCGAGATGTCCTGTGCGTTGGTGTCCACATGAATGAACAGGTAACCGGGGAACAGCACTTCACGGACATGGCGCCACTGGCCCCCGACACGCCGGCCTATCCAGATATGGGGCAGATAGCAGGTGAATCCCTGGTTTTCCAGGTTGGTCAATGCCAGTTCTTCCTGGCGCGGCTTGGTGCGCACAGGATACCAACGCGCGGAGCCGCAGTCTCGGGGGGTATCGGGTGCCTGGTATCGGCCTTCGTCATTCATGGGTGGTGTTTGCTCATGTGGATTGTGTCGACCCTGGATGTTTCAACGGTTGACGGTGGGTATCGCTGCGCTCAACCCACCCTACCTGCCCCGTAGGGTGGGTTAGCCGAAGGCGTAACCCACCGTCTCAACGGACTCAAAATACTACAGAGCCAGCATCCGGTTGACGATCTGGATGTTGGAGCCACCAAATTCGAGGGCCTTTTCCCTGGCGGTGTGCCACTCGTCGTCACGCTGCCCCAGTAGCGTCTTGTACTCGGCGATCAACGCCCAGGTGGCGGCCTGGGCCGGGCGTACCCTCGCGGCTTCCCGCAACAGGTCAAGGGATTCGCCGTAGTGCCGTGCCGCGAGGGACGGATCATCCTGCTCCATGGCCAGTTGGTGCCCCTTCCAGCCGCTGATCTGCGCCGCCAGGGTGAGCATGTCCGGATTGTTGGGGGTGTGGCTCAGGGCCCTGACGATGGCGACTTCCGCCCTCGAAATGCTGTCAAGATCCGGCTGCTGCCCATTTCTGTGCCAGGCGCTGGTTTCGTGGCGGGCGCTGGTGTAGGCCAGATCGGCAAGGGCGATAAGGCCTGCCTGGTATATCCCCACCACCACCAAAGGGAGAAGAAGCAGGCAGGCAACCCTGCTGGTCACGGATCCTCTAGGCATCGGCGGTTGTGCCATTGTCCGCTCCGACCAATAACCGGGGCATGGTGACAGTGATCCCCGTGGCAATATCGTCCCCCAGCAGGTTCGCGACCATGTCCCTGGCTTCCGCCATGGCTGGGGGCCGGGTGCTGGTGTTGTGGGCATCGCTGGCCAGGAAGCTGACCACACCCTCGCCCAGATAATGGTGGGCGGTTGCCGCCGGGCCCTCGCCGAAGCGCCCGGTGAGGGAGGCGGCGGTGATCTGGGCAAGACACCCCAGATCGATCAATGGCAGCAATTTATCCGGGGTACGCACCAGTTCGGCATTCCGCTCGGGGTGTGCGATCAAGGGCCTGATGCCGTTACGCACCAGCCAGCGGACGAGGTTGTCAGTGCCCGGCACCAGGTGTCTGTGGGGGAACTCCAGCAGCATGACCTTGTAGCCGTCGAGGTTGCCGAGAAACGGTATCTCCTCGGCTTCGATTTGCCGTGGAATCTGGTCGGAAACCCTGACCTCGGCGGCAAAATCCACTTCCAGGGGGATATTGTCCTGGGCAAGACATTGCTTGAAGGCCTCGGTGGCGGTAGCGATGGAGAGCCGGTCGTTGTTCCAGCGACCTGGATTGATGTGGGGCGTCACCACGATCCGGGTTATGCCTTCGGCCACCGCCAGCCTGGCCATGTCCAGGGACTGCGCCATGGTGTTGGCGCCATCGTCGATCCCGGGCAACAGATGGCAGTGGATATCGATCATTGGATGGCCTTACCGCTAGCTCTTGGCCGGGATCTCCACGTCGGCCCCGTAGTAGGTATCCTCGGTTCCATAGTATTTGCCCAGCTTGCTGGGATCAA
>JBJHDJ010000502.1:0-2107 GCA_050486485.1 Porticoccaceae bacterium | reverse complement strand
TTGGTGCGCTTCCAGCGGGTTACCACCTCGTAGGGCTTGCCGTCCACCACCAGGGAGTAGCCCTTGTCGTGGGTGACGACGCTGGCCTCGGCCTCGCGGTCGCCGATGATCACCATCCAGGTGCTGGGAGGGGCGTAGGCGAGACCCCGGGCCTGCCCGGACATGGCGGCGGAGCGGTCGCGGAAATTCTGATTGACGGCGGCGGCCACCACCACTGGCAGATCCGGATCCTCGTGGACGATGTTCTCGGCGCTGAAACCGTCGGGAAATTCCTCGGCGATAAAGTTGGTGGTCAGCTCTCCGGAGCGGAACCGGGGGTGGATCATCAGCGCGTTGAGAAAGCTGATGTTGTGATTGACGCCGCGGATATAGTAGGAGTCCAGGGCTTCCACCATGAATTCGATGGCTTCCTGGCGGGTCTTGCCGTAGGTGATCAGCTTGGCGATCATGGGGTCGTAGAACATGGACACTTCGCCGCCTTCGTAGACGCCGGCGTCGACCCGGACATTCTTCGATTCCTTCGGCGGCAGGTAGCGGGTCAGGCGGCCGGTGGAGGGCATGAAGTTGCGGAACGGATCCTCGGCGTAAACGCGGCTTTCCACGGCCCAGCCGTTGAGCTTCACCTGATCCTGGGCGAGGGGCAGCTTTTCGCCCGCGGCGACGCGAATCATCAGTTCCACCAGGTCGAGGCCGGTGACCATCTCGGTGACCGGGTGCTCCACCTGCAGGCGGGTGTTCATTTCCAGAAAGTAGAACTCCCCGGTGGCGCCGCCGACGATGAACTCCACCGTGCCGGCGGACTTGTAGTTCACCGCCTGGGCCAGGGCAACGGCCTGCTCGCCCATCTTCTTGCGCAGTTCAGGGGTCAGAAAGGGGGAAGGTGCCTCCTCGATGACCTTCTGGTGGCGGCGCTGGATGGAGCACTCCCGCTCCCCCAGGTACAGGGTGTTGCCGAAACTGTCGGCGATCACCTGGATCTCGATATGGCGGGGCTGCTCGATGAATTTCTCGACAAATACCCGGTCGTCGCCAAAGGAGGATTTGGCCTCGTTGGTGGCGGAATTGAAGCCCTCCCGGGCCTCGTTGTCATTCCAGGCCAGGCGCATGCCCTTGCCTCCGCCGCCGGCGGAGGCCTTGAGCATCACCGGGTAGCCAATGTCCCGGGCGATTTTCACCGCCTCGTCGGCATCCTTGATTACCCCCAGGTGGCCGGGCACCGTGTTGACGCCGGCCTCGCGGGCCAGTTTCTTGGATTCGATCTTGTCGCCCATGGCGTGGATGGCATGGGCCTCGGGTCCGATGAAGGTGATGCCTTCCTTGACCAGCGCTTCCTGAAAGGCGCGGTTTTCCGACAGGAAGCCGTAGCCGGGGTGTACGGCATCGGCGCCGGTTTTCTTGCAGGCATCGATGATTTTATCGATCACCAGGTAGCTTTCCGTGGAGGCGGGGGGACCGATATGCACCGCCTCGTCGGCCATCTGCACATGGAGGGCATCGCGGTCGGCATCGGAATACACCGCCACGGTGGCGATGCCAAGGCGCTTGGCGGTCTTGAAAACCCGGCAGGCGATTTCACCGCGGTTGGCAACGAGAATTTTTTTGAACATAGTGATCTCTCTTGGAGTGTTCAGTTGTCAGTTGACAGTTATCAGTTGACAGTTGTCAGTTATTAGAGGCAGCCCGCAATTTCTTGATGAGGGGTGTCAGCATTTTCTTGATTTCCCTGGCGAGGGGTTCCAGCTTCTCGAATTGGTGGCTGGAAAAATAGCTCAAATCTCTCGCGAGCATGAGGTGGTATTGCACTTCCGTCGCGGAACCCATGGCGATATCAAAAAATCGTGCTGTATCCCGAGGTGAGGAACGCCCACAACCCTCGGCGAGATTTGCTGCGATGGACATGCTTGCTCGCCTCAACTGATTGGTTAGACCAAACTTTTCTTCAGGTGGAAACATTCGTGTTTCCTGGTAGATCTCCAGGGTAAGTGAATGGGCCTTGCCCCATACACCCAATTTGGTGAAATCCTGCATCCGTGCCTGACTCCCTGAAAACTGAAAACTGAAAACTGAAAACTGAAAACTGAAAACTGAAAACTGAAAACTGAAAACT
>JBJHDJ010000501.1:0-2109 GCA_050486485.1 Porticoccaceae bacterium | reverse complement strand
CCGTAAACCCATCCCTGGGGGCTCGACGGCGCCATCCCTGGCGCCGACGGTCTCGAAAACTCTCCCCCGGGACACCGCCCTACTACCGTAGAGGGGCTTAACTCAGTGCCATTGGCCCTAGGGGCGCTTCAGTCCTGTTGCGATCCCTGGGTTTTCTCCTGTCCGTCGGACGCGCTTGAACAGGGCGCCGGGTGCCCGATCTCTTCCACTGGAAAGTCATCCACGGCGATGACATCGCTCACCAGTTTCATGGTGGCGATGACGCTCTCCGCTTCCTGCTCGGTGATCAGACCCTCCGCCAGTGCACGCTGGGCCAGTTCGCGGTAATTGGCGATACCGAGGGGTTCCCCCAATTGCTTGCGAAGTATTTTTTCCACCGGCGCCAGGGCCAGAACCCCCTGGAAGGCACGGGTCATCTTGCCGGTGACATCGTCCCCATCGGAAATGAAGACACCCTCGCTCAAGCGCTGGCGGGCGGGAGAGTCGGTGATGATCAGTCGCGCAACATGCTTGCCGAGGTTGTCGGAGGGTTCCCTGTAGGGTCTGCCCAGGGGAAAGATGAGCCATTGGATAAGCATCCCCAGGGGACGGATGGGGAAATTGCGCAGAGTGTTCACCAGGGCATTCTGGATCTGGAACAGACTGTCGCGCATGGCCCAGTGCACCAGGGCATGGTCTTCCTTGGGTTGGTCGGTGTCCTCGAAGCGTTTCAGTACCGCCGAGGCGAGATACAGATGGGTCAGTACATCCGCCAGCCGCCCGGAAATCTTCTCGCGGAACTTGAAGGCGCCGCCCAGGGATAGCAGCACCATGTCGGCGACAAAGGCAAAGGCCGCCGACAACCGGGTCAACTGGCGGTAGTAGTGGGCGGTGCGGCCATCCACCGGTGACTTCACCAGACGGGCGCCAGTGATGCCCATGACAAAGGCGCGGGCGGCATTGCCGAGGGTGAACCCCACATGGCTGAACAGGACATCGTCAAAATCCGCCCGTACCCGCTCGCATTCCTCCGACCTCGCCAAGGCCATTTCCCTGAGCAGGAAAGGATGATTGCGCACCGCCCCCTGACCAAAGATGATCAGGCTGCGGGTGAGGATATTGGCGCCCTCGACGGTAATGGCGATGGGCAGGGCCTGGTAGAAGCCCGCCAGATAGTTGCCGGGACCGGTGATGATGCCCTTGCCGCCATGGATATCCATGGCGTCATTGATGCAGCGGCGGTTGGCCTCGGTGGCGTACCACTTGAGGATCGCCGACAGCACGGAGGGCTTTTCCCCCAAGGTCAGGGCGCCCAGGGTCAGATGCCGTGCCGCGTCGAGGCGATAGGCCTCCCCGGCGATGCGCGCCAGCACTTCCTCGACACCCTCGAAATACGCGATGGGCATGCCGAACTGCTGGCGGATGCGGGCATACTCGCCGCTGTAGCGGGCGCTGAGCTTGGCGCCGGCGGCGCCCAGGGCGGGCAGTGAGATGGCCCGTCCCGCCGCCAGGCAGTGCATCAGCATGCGCCAGCCCTGTCCGAGCCGCTCCTGGCCACCGATGACGAAATCCATGGGGATAAAGACATCCTCGCCGCGGGTTGGACCATTCATGAAAACACTGCCCACCGGCAGGTGGCGGTTGCCCGTCCAGACGCCCGGGGTGTCCACCGGAATCAGGGCGCAACTGATGCCCAGTTCCACCTTGTCCCCCAGCAATCCCTCGGGGTCGAAGGTCTTGAAGGCCAGCCCCAGCACCGTGGCCACTGGCGCCAGGGTGATATAGCGTTTGTCCCAGGTGAGCTTCAGGCCCAGGACCTGTTCGCCCTGCCACTCGCCGTGGCACACCACTCCGCGGTCCGGCATGGCGGCGGCATCGGAGCCGGCGGCGGGACCGGTCAGGGCAAAGCAGGGAATGTCTTCTCCCCTGGCCAGGCGCGGCAGGTAGTGCTCCCGCTGCGCCTCGGTGCCGAAATAGGTCAGCAGTTCGCCGGGCCCCAGGGAATTGGGCACCATCACGGTGATGGCGGCGGTCAGGTTGCGGCTTGCCAGTTTCATCACCACCGCGGAATTCGCCGCCGCGCTGAAATCCAGGCCGCCGTACTTGCGGTCTATGATGAGGCTGAAGAAT
>JBJHDJ010000500.1:0-2110 GCA_050486485.1 Porticoccaceae bacterium | reverse complement strand
GCCCCTGGGTGGCGCGCACCAGGCGGCGCAGGGCCAGGGACAGGCGGGTACCCGGGGTGGGCGCGCGCCGCTCCCCGGCGCTGTCCGCCAGCAGGGGCATCAGCGCATCCAGCACCCGGCTGCTGGCCAGGGGGCCGTTGCTGGCGGCGACATTGCGCGCCAGCAGCTTGTGGCGCTCGGGGCTGGCCTGGCGGGCAAACACCGCGGCCGGGTCTCGCAGGCACTCCCCGGCCGCCTTGGCCAGGGCGTCAATGTCGTCGAATTGCAGACTGAGGCCATTGGGCAGGGGGTGGTCGAAGGTGTCGCAGCGCAGCGGCATGTAGGCCAGCGCGGGGCGCCCCATCAGGTAGCTCTCCACCGCCGTGGTGCAGCCGTTGTGCACCAGCCCCCTGGCCGCCAGCAGCCAGGGCACCACATTGCCGCGATGGCTCACCACCACATTGTCCAACCCCTTCGCCTCCGCCACCCAGGTCTCCTGACGCTCGCTGGGGTGGGGCCGCACCACCAGGGTGCTGCCGACGGGCAGGGCCGCCGCCAGCCGCGGCAGCATCTCGCGAAAGGCGTTGAACAGGTTGAACTTGTGTCCGGCAAAGCCCCCGCGGGGATCGTCGGGGCGCTGTTCCCGCAGCCATTTCAGGTGCCGGTTCTGGGCCGGCTGTAGATGGTTGACCCGGGAGAAGTTGGTGTTGAGCAGGATGAAGTCGCCGTACTGCTCCCGCAGCGCCGCGCTCTCGCGGGCGAAAAAGTCCACCAGCTCCGGGCGCAGCAGATCCCCCCTGGGATTGCCGGTGACGGCGATGGGGGTGCCGGGATAGTCGGGAAAGGCTCGCCAGGCCTCGGCGTTTTCCTCCCCCCAGGCCATCAGCAGTTCGGGGGCCGCCATGGCGCCGCCGTCCAGCTTGGTGCGCCAGTACACTTCCCGTGAGGCCCACACCAGGCCTTCCTCGTCCCAGGCCACCAGCCGGTGACCGGCACCCCGTGCCAGGCGGAAGTTGAGGCGGTTGCGCTCGGTGAGGGATTTGGCCACATACAGGGAGGGCGGCAGTCCGGCGAGCCGCAGATCCATCACCTTCTTGCTGCCCACCAGGGCGGTGACGCCACGGGCGGCGGCGTGCAAGGCCACCAGCAGTTTGGCGTCGAACTCCCGTGCCCGGGTCTCGCAGGGCAGCAACAGCCAGCGCCGATCCATCATTCGCTGTAGCCGAAGGCAGGGTCGAGACGCTCCCGCACCAGGGCGTCGATCTTGGCGATCTGCTCGCCGCTGAAGTAATCCCGGTAGCCCCCCACCTTGCCGCGCCGCACCTTGAAGGAGTCGGGGTCGTCGCTGTCCGCCGGGCGCAGCCGCTTGCTGTCGAAGAAGTTGTCGCGCTCCTTTTTCTTGAGGGCCTCGAAGTCGGCGAAGGCCACCGCCTCGGCGATTTCCTCCGCGGAAAAGGGCGCCTCGAGAAAGTGGCACAGGGCGCCAAGTTGCTGCTCGGGGTTGGCCCGCAGATCCTCGTAGCGCACCGTCAACACCCTGTCCCAGCCCGCCAGTTCGCGGCGCCAGCGGTTCAGATACTCACAGATGGCCGGCAGGCCCACCGGCGCGGTCATGGCGAAGTCGAACATGGACTGTTCTCCCTCGATGGCGTACATCTCGCGCTTGTAGGCGCTGGCGCGGCGGGTGGCCTGAAAGTACTCCGACACCGCCACATCCCGGGGGTCGCGCACCAGGAAGATCACCGGCCGGGAGCGCAGCCGGGCGCCGTGGCGGGGGTGGCTGGCCAGCCGGTCCAGGTAGTGGCCGTGGGTCATGGCGATCACCGGCACCGCGGACTGCTGGCGGTGGAAGTTGTCGTAGTCCAGCAGTTGATTTTCCGGCAGACCGTAATGGTGCTGGAAGAGGCGCGACAGCATGGCCCTGAGCCAGGTGCGCCCGCTCTTGGCCCGGGACAGCACCAGGGCGTCGGCGGCCAGCACCAGGCGGTTGTCCAGGGAGGCCCGCAGGCGGTGGCGGGCGGCCACCCGCTGGCGTTTCGGGAGTGGCGCGGTGGCGGCCCAGATGGCGGCGCGCAGCAGTCGTTGACGGGATAGAGACATGTTTCTCGGTGTTCGCATGACGGAGGCGGCA
>JBJHDJ010000499.1:0-2121 GCA_050486485.1 Porticoccaceae bacterium | reverse complement strand
TGGGACGGGGCCGGCGGGCGGTTCGTCACCGTCGACGAGGCACACCCCGAGGGCATGACCGCCCGCACCCGGGTGCGGGTGTACTACGAGGACAACCTGTTCCAGCAGCGCTGGCACGACGGCTCCACCCTGTCCATCACCGACCTGTTGCTGCCCTGGATCCTGTCCTTCGAACGGGCCAACGAACAGAGCCCCCTGTTCGATATTGCCCACCTGCCGGTGTTCGAGGCCTTCCAGCGCCACTTCCGCGGCCTGCGTATCGTCTCCCGTGAACCCCTGGTGATGGAGTTCTACAGCGACCAGATCTACCCCGACGCGGAGACCATCGTCGCCGCGCGGGCGTCGTCACCGCTGCCCTGGCACACCCTGACCCTCGGCATCCTCGCCGAGGGCAATGGCGAGCTGGCGTTCTCCTCCAACAAGGCGGATCGCCAGCGGGTGGACTGGATGAGTATGGTGGCGGGGCCCAGCCTGCCGATCCTGGCCCGTCATCTGCAGCAGGCCAGGGACACCGGCCTCGACCTCTACCCGGCGGCCCTCGGCGACTTTCTCGACGCTGGCGAAATCGCCGCCCGCTTCCAGGCGATACAGGACTGGCACCGCCAGCGGGGTCATTTCTGGGTGGGCAACGGGCCCTACCTGCTGCACTCGGTACACCCGGTGGAAGGCAGCCTGGTACTGCGGCGCTTCGCCGATTTTACCGATCCCGCCGACAAATGGCTGCGCTTCGCCCAGCCCCAGATCCCCGACCTGGAACTGGACGGCCCCATGCTGGTGGAGCAGGGACAGGGAGCGGAATTCCAGTTGCGGATTTCCTTCGAGGGGGAGCCCTACGACGAGGACGCCATCGCCGAGGTGCAGTATCTGCTGTTCGACGGCCACGGCGCCAGGGTGGAGCGCGGCGCGGCGCGGCCACTGGGCAACGGCCTATGGCGGGTGACCCTGGACCCGCAAACCATCAGTGCCTTGGGCTCCGGCGCCAACAGCCTGGAGCTGGCGGTCACCAGCCACCGGGTGGCCCTGCCCGCCTTCGCCTCCCAGGCCTTTGCCACCGTGCCCGCCGGCAGCCTGGCCGTCACCGGAGAATCCCCGCCATGAACGGGCAAGTCACGCCACCCCCCGCCCGCGGCCTGGCCCGCGACCTGCGCCATATGCTGTTGTATGCCATCAAGCGCCTGGTGGGGCTGTTCCTCACGGTGCTGGTGGGCGTGTATCTCACCATCGTCATCGCCAACATGGGCGGCCAGGTGGACGAACTGCGCCTGGTGCAGATTCGCAGCGAGATCGCCGAGGCGGTGCGCGCCAACCCGGCCTTCCAGGACATGAGCCCCGCCGACCGCAACGAGCTCATTGCCCGCCAGGTGGGCCTGGAGGTGGAGCGACTGCGCCTCGACCAGCCCTTCGTGCTGCGCAGCCTGGACTACCTGCAACGGGCCATCCGCCTCGACCTGGGCCGCGCCGAACAGATGCACAGCGACAGCGGCTCCCGGGAGGTGTACCAGATCATCGTCGAGCGGCTGCCCGCCACCCTGCTGCTGTTCGGCAGCGCCAATCTGCTGGTGTTCTTCACCTCGGTCTTCCTCGCCCTCCACCTGTCGCGGCGCTACGGCAGCCTGCTGGACCGGGGGGTGATCGCCCTGGCCCCCAGCTCGGCGGCGCCGGCCTGGTTCTACGGCATCTTCCTGATTCTGATCTTCGCCTTCCTGGTGCCGGTGCTGCCCGCCGGCGGCATGGTCACGGCGCCGCCGCCGGAAGATCGCTGGGAGTACGGCGCCAGCGTGGTGCGTCACATGTTTCTGCCCCTGGTGGCCATGTTCCTGTCGTCCATCTTTATTTCCATCTACTCGTGGCGCACCTTTTTCCTGATCCACTCCAGCGAGGACTATGTGGAAATGGCCCGCGCCAAGGGGCTGCCCTCCAACCTCATCGAGCGGCGCTATATCCTGAGGCCCACCCTGTCCCCCATCGTCACCAGCTTCCTGCTGATGCTTATCAGCCTTTGGAGCGGCGCCATCATTCTCGAACAGGTCTTCAACTGGCCGGGGCTCGGCTCCCTGCTGTTCCAGGCCATCGGCCACCGGGACACCCCGGTGATCATCGGCGGGGTGGTGATCTTCGCCT
>JBJHDJ010000498.1:0-2126 GCA_050486485.1 Porticoccaceae bacterium | reverse complement strand
GACCGGGCCCTGGCGATGAAGGCGGCGGTTGACCGCCTGATGGCCAACGAACTGATCGACGATCCCCGCATTCTTCACCTGCCGTTCCGGGAGCTTACCGCCGACCCGGTGGCGGCGGTATCGCGGATCTACGACAAACGCGGCCGCGATTTTCCCCGCGGCACCGAGAAAGCGGTGCGGGGCTGGCTGGACAACCCGGAAAACCGCACCGATCGCTACGGCCGCTATCCCTACACCTACGAGGCCTTTGGCCTCGACCGCGATTGGGTGCGGGAACTGTTCGCCGACTACAGCCGCCGCTTCGGACTGGAGGATTGACCATGGAGGACAGGACTTTTTTCCTTTCCGCCGACAATGTGCTGGCCACCCGTGACCAGTGCCAGGTGGAGGAACTCGCCCTGGCGCTGATGCAGCGCCCGGAAATGGCGCGGGCGCGGCAGATCGCCGGTATCCTGTGGCGCAACGCCATGGCGTGGCCGGCCCGGGACCAGATGGACCGCTTCGACAATATGATCGAGGAGTACCTGTTCCACTACGCCATGCGCGCCGCCAACGGCGATGCCCAATACCCCAGGGTGGCGCGGTTCATGACCCCGCCGCACCGCTGGTTTGGCCGCGATGTGCCCGGTTCCCGCTGGGCCGGGGACAGCCCGGATTTCATCTACCGCATCGTGCCCATCGCCCACGGCGGGCGCTACGAACTGCGGGTGACCCCCACCTGTGATGATCCGCCCACTGTCACCTACGCGTTGATGGCCGACAGCACCGCCGCGCCGGTGACCCAGGGATTGCTGGACAGCCTCGATCTGGTCAGGGAGGACAACGGGGATATCGTCATCACCGTCGACGGCAACCCCGCGGAAGGGCGCCCCAATCATCTGCAAACCCAACCTGGCGCCGATCATCTGTTGATCCGCGACGCCCTGGGAGACTGGCTGCGGCAGACCCCCCACGCCATGCGCATCCGCAACCTCGACGAACCCCAGCGCGGGCCACTGACGGAGGATACCCAGGCGCCCCTGGCGGCCAGGCGTCTGCTGGAGGGGTTCTATTACACCTACTACTGCACCCAGTCCGGCTCCGGCCAGGCGCCCAATCAATTGCGCCAGCCCCTGTCCTCCGCGCCCTTCGGCGGCATGGCCAGCCAGTGGGGCACCAAGGCCAATATCAGCCTGGCGGACGACGAGGCGCTGGTCATCAAGGTCAACGACGCCGGCGCCCTGTTCCGCAATGCCGTGTTGTGCGACCGCTTCCACATGTCCGTGAATTACTGGGATCGCACTTGCAGTCTGAACAATACCCAGATGGCGCCCGACGAGGATGGCGCCTACACCCTGGTGGTGGCCCACCAGGATCCAGGTATTCACAACTGGCTGGATACTGGCGGGCTCAACTGGACCATTTTTGGACACCGCTGGCAGGCGTTTCCCGGGGGCGAGGCCCGGGAGACGCCGGCCGTGTCTGCCCACACCGTGAAATTCCGGGATCTGGCAACGTCCTTGCCTCCGGGGGTGCGGACCATCGACGACACCGGTCGCCGCGCCCAGCTTGCCGAGCGGCGGGCGGGTTTCGATCTGCGTTTTCGGGATTGCTGAGGGGGCGCCGTGGCCATTGATTTCAGTGGTGGGCTCGACAGCGCCAGGGAGTTCGTGTTCCCCCGCTGTCCCGACACCGAGGGTATGCGGGATTCCGTCAACTTCTGGGTGCTGGATGATCGCGGCGAAGTGTGCCTGCCACGCCTGTTCGTGGAGGCGGTGGCCCCGGACTGGGACGCCCATGAACTGTCGGTGAATGTCGCCTTCGCCGATGGCCGGGTGCTAACGGTGCGGGACAGGGGCGCGCGGCATCCTGCCATGGATGGAGAGGGCAGGGCGGCGGTGCTGGGGGCCGGGCCCCTGGCGTTTCACTGCATCGAACCCTTTCGTCGCTGGCGAGCTGATTTCAATGGCAAGGCTTTGCTGACCAGCAGCGAGCGCCAGCTCCGGGGCGACGATGCCGGGATGAATGCCCCCGTGGAGCTGGCGTTTCATCTCGAAGCGGAGATGGCCGCGCCCCCTTGGGTGCAGGGCACCCTGTTGGCGGAAGCCGCCGCGGCCCTTGCCGCCAGCGACGAGTCGGCGCTGCTG
>JBJHDJ010000497.1:0-2128 GCA_050486485.1 Porticoccaceae bacterium | reverse complement strand
GTGCAGCCAGGCCAACGCCAGCAGGCCCAGGCCCAACCCCATGAAGGACGCAACCCGCAACAGCCCGTCAAGGCCCGACATGTCCACCAGGAAAATCTTGGCGATCACCACCCCCAGCAGTGCCATGCCGGCCCGGTACAGGCCCCGCCGCCGCCACAGACCGCCAGCGGCGATGGCCGCTCCCGCCAGCAGCAACCAGGCGGCTGAGTAGGTGTACAGCTCGCCGTAGCCAGTGGGCAGGCCGAGGTCCAGGGCGCCCTGCCACAGGTGGCGGATCTCCATGGAAACGAACAACAGGAAGCCTACGCCCGCCACCCCCTGGGCCAGGGTGCGGTAGCGGTGATGGTGGAACCTGGCCACCAGCAGGGCCATTACCACCGGCAGGCCGTAGGCCAACAGCAGAATATTGGCCAGGGGCCGGGACGCCACCGGTTCGCCGCTCCACAGGGGGTTGAGCAGGGTAACCACCAGCAGGTAGCTGAAGACGCCCATGGCCAGCAACAGATGGGCGCAACCCCGGTACAGGGCAGTGAGCTGTCCGGCCCGCGCCGCCCACGCCCAGTAGCCCAGGGACATGGCGGTCCACAGGGAGGCGTTGATGGCGGCCTCGGCGAAGCTGTAACGCTCGACGAACAGGTCGCCGCCGTACAACCAGTAGCGCACCTCGGCGCCAAGGGTAAGGATCAGCAGCAACAGGGCGGCGGCCTCCAGCCAGCCCCGCAGGCGCGGGTCCGCGGCGCTCAGGCGCGCCGCCAGGAAGCACAGCAGGGTGACGCCACCCCCGGTCCACAGGCTCCAGTGGCTATCGCTGGCGTAGCTGGCCAGCCAGGGGTTGAGGGTAAGGCGTATCACCACCAGTGCCAGCACGCCTTTGACGATGGCCCCCATCCAGGGCAGTTGGTGGCGCTCCTTGAGCCAGACGAGAGTGGCCAGTTGCACCGCCAGGGCCAGTGTCAGCCCCGCTTCCCGCAGCCAGATCACCGCCGCCAGGGAGTAGGCCAGGTGGGCGGCCACCACGAACCAGATGGCGGTTTCACCAGCGCCCTTGCGCAACCGCAAGCCCGCCGCGGCGCCGTAGAGCAGGCCAGCCAACAGGGCCAGCAGGGCCCAGTTGAGGGAGCGGTGCATTTCGCTCACCATCAGGTAGGCGAGGGCCAGCCAGGCCAGGGGCGCCAGGCAAGCCAGGCTCAGCCAGTGGTGGCTGAAACCCCGGGCCCTCAGGTGCAGCAACGCCAATCCGCTGTACATAACGGCCATGGCCGAGGCAAAGCCGAGGAAAACGGGTTGCAGGCCAGCGGGCAGCGCCTCAAGGCGCCACAGGGCAGCGACATGATCGAAGTGCAGCACCGTCCCCAGCCACGCCAACCACTGTACCGCCAGGCTCAGCCAGGGCAGCGCGATGAGCCAGTCCCGGCGGCGCGCGGCAAAGGCCATCACCACCACCAGGGGCGCCCACTCGGCGAAAGCCCCCGCCATGAAGCCCTGGTCAAGGATGGACCACCCCCAGGCCAGCGCCAGCATCGACAGTGTCAACTGATCGAGGCGCCAGGAGCGCCCCGCCAGCATGGCGCGATGACCGCCGGGGCCCCCGGCATCGCCTCTCCGCGGCCAACCGTCAAAAGCCGGTATGGCCGCGAAACCCCAGGCGAGGGCCGCCAGGTAGAGCCCCCGTAAACCGTCGCCCTGTGCGCTGGACAGGGAGATAAACCACCAGCCGATGCCACCCGCCAGCAGCCCCCACCACAGCCAGGGACGATAGACAAAGCGCAACAGGGCGAGACCGGCGGCGCTCACCACCAGGCTGTAACCCAGGGCGGCGGCAATATTGCCGCTGTCGCTCGCCACCAGGATAGGCACCGCGAAGGCACCGAGAATACCGATTCCCGCCAGGAAGGGCCCATGCACCAGAGCCAGCACCATGGTGGCCAGGGACACCACCGCCAGCAAGGCGAAGGCCAGCCGCGGGTCGACCAGGTGATAGAGGTGCAGGGCAGCCAGCAGGGCGCCGTAGAGGGTGATACTGGCGCCCCCCGCCAGGGCGGCGAAGCTGGGGTCGCTGCCCGCCCGGCGGCGCAGCCACTCGGCCACGCCGTGCAGGGCGATACCGGTAACCCCGGCCATCATCACC
>JBJHDJ010000496.1:0-2131 GCA_050486485.1 Porticoccaceae bacterium | reverse complement strand
GCAACGCCACCGGGATGGCAAAGCCGTTGGGCAGCACCGTGGTATTCACCCGAGTCATGGATTTGTCCTCCTCGGTGTAGCGCAGGCCGAAGGTGAAGTCCAGTTGGTCGGTGACGGCGTAGGTGGCTTCGCCAAACAGGGCCCAGATATCGTTCTGGGCGGTGACATCCGTCAGCAGCCGAATGCCGGAGCCCAGGGTGAGGGCGGTATTGACATCCTTGAGGTCCTCGTCCATGTAGAAGCCACCCACCACATAGTTGAGCCGTTCCTCCAGGGCGGTGCCCACCAGGCGGATCTCCTGGGTAAAGGTTTTCACCTCGTCGCCGGAATCGTTGTTGAGGATGGTGATGGGCAGGTGGTCGGAATCCTGGGTATTTTCCACATCGAAGTAGCGCAGGCCGGTGATGGACACCAGGGACAGGTTGTCATTGATGTCCCAGTCCAAGGTCAGGCTGTGGCCCCAGATATCCGCCTTCATGTAGGTGTCGGTGCGGTTGAGGTCGCGGGTTGAGCGGCTGCCATCCTGGATAAAGTCCTTCACCTGGGGATAGAGCGGGTGTGTCTCCCGGAACGCGACGGGGGCCAAGGGGTACATGGCTTCGTCGATATCCGTCATGTCGTAGGAGTAGAGCAGGGACAGGGTGTCGCTGGGTTCCCACAGCAGTTGGATATGGGCCACCTTGCGATCCTTGTCGCCGAGATCCTCGCCATTGGTGGTGTTGGTCCAGTAGCCATCCCGCTGCAGGGAGGCGACGGTGGCCTTGAGGGCCAGGGTGTCGGCCACCAGGGGCACGTTGAGGGTGCCCTTGATATCCCGCTGACCGTACTTGCCGATGGTGGTGCTGATATTGCCACCGAGCTCGTGCTCTGGCTTGCGGGTGATGAAGTTGATGGCGCCGCCGGCGGTGTTGCGACCGTACAGGGTGCCCTGGGGACCCCGCAGAATCTCCACCCGCTCAAGGTCGAGGATATCGAACACCGAGCCGGCGCCCTTGGCGATGATCACGCCATCCAGGTAGAGCCCCACCTTGGGCTCGAAGGTGGATATGGTCTCGGCGTTGTTGAAGCCGCGGATGGCGATGGAACCGCCAGCCTTGCCCGGCATGTCGTGCATCTTCACATTGGGGGCGAAGTCCGCCAGGTCGAGATAGCTGCTGACCCCGATCTCCCTCAGGGTGTCCTCCCCGAAAGCGGTAATGGAGATGGCGGTATCCTGCAGGGACGCCACGCGGCGTTCCGCGGTGACGATGATTTCTTCCAGTTGGGCGTGGACGGCGGGGGCCACCACGAAGGATTGTGCCACGATAATGCCCATGGCCAGGCGCTTGGTGTTGTTGATCATGTAATTCTCCCTCTCGAACAATGAAGTTGCCTGATTATGTTTTGTATTGAGCCGCCGTCTGCTCCCAGGCTGGGTATTGAGTCACTCGTGGGAATAGGGACAAAGCGGGCTTCGCGCTGGAAATACTACATCAGCGTTTCCTGGATAGAAAGCGCCGCGGGCAAACACCAGGTGCGAAAGGCTCAAGCACTGGCAACGGGCGGTCACCGGACCAGAATGAGGCTCGATGGAGGCGACGCTATAAATCCCCCCCCCGACTGACTACAATTCCCAGCTCAAATCCTTTCACCCGGTGAAATACGGCCATGGCAGTGGATATCGTCATTCTCGCGGCAGGCAAGGGCACCCGCATGCGCTCGCGGTTGCCCAAGGTGCTCCATGAGTTGGCGGGCAGACCCCTGCTCGGCCATGTGCTGGAAACCGCCCGCCGGTTGCCGGAGCACAGGATCATCGTGGTGGTGGGCCACGGCGCCGAGGAGGTGTGCCGGCGTTTTCCCGACCCCGATCTGCACTGGGTGGAACAGCGGGAACAGTTGGGCACGGCCCACGGGGTGCTCCAGGCCCTGCCCTGGCTGCGCGGCGACGCCATGACCCTGGTGCTCTATGGCGATGTGCCGCTGATCGGCGTCGACACCCTCATGGCCCTCGCCAATGAGGTGAGCCACGATGCCATGGCGCTGCTGACCGTGGACCTGGAGAACCCGGCGGGCTATGGGCGCATTCTCCGCGATCGCGAGGGCCATGTGATCGGCATCGTCGAGGAGCGGGACGCCACCGCGACCCAGAAGC
>JBJHDJ010000495.1:0-2133 GCA_050486485.1 Porticoccaceae bacterium | reverse complement strand
GCAACTTCATAACGCCCTATTATCATGTGAACTCCCAATATTCTCGTGGTCGCCAAGATGACCCTGTTCGCTGATCAGGGTCAACCGCGGCGGAATCCGCGGACCCATCTTTCACATACATGAAAGCCAAGCCCTTCTGCCCACTTCCTAGGCTCTGAGTTCGGCCACCGGCCTTTGCCTCGGGAGTCAATTCAGAACCTCGCGGACGCTGGCCGACGCCCCTTCTGGCGGCGTCCCTTTCGTGCATGTGAAATAAACCCGCGCAAACCCGGTTTGAATTGACAGTGGTGGGGCTCGTTATTAGGTTTACCCTGTCCTTTAGGGAAACTCATTCTTTTTTGCCGAGGTTATCATGACAGCTGCCGCCCCCATAAAGATCATCGACGCCGACACACACCTGACGGAACCCCACGATATGTGGACCCGTCGCGCCCCCGCCGCCTGGCGGGACCGGGTGCCTCAGGTGAAAATGCACGAGGGCCGCAAGTCCTGGGTGATCGACGGCGACAAGGTCATCGGACTTGGCGCGCACCCCAACAGCGCCATCCTGAAACAGGGCGGCAAGGTGCGTGATCTCGACACTTTCCTGAAACTCGGCTTTGACGATGTCCACGCCGGCTCCTCGGATGTCAGGGCACGGCTCAGGGTGATGGACGAGGCGGGGATTTATGCCCATATCGTCTATCCCAATATTCTTGGGTTCGGCGGCCAGGCGAGCGCCAAGGTGGATGCCGACCTGCGCCTCATCTCCGTGCAGATCTATAACGACGCCATGGCGGAAATCCAGGAGGAGTCCGGCAACAGGCTGTTCCCCATGGCCCTGTTGCCCTGGTGGGATGTGAAGGCGGCGGTGGTGGAAACCGAGCGCGCCCACAACATGGGGCTGAGGGGTATCAACATAAACTCCGACCCCCATTTCCACAAGGACGAGGAGGGCAACTTCATTCCCGACCTGGCCTCCTCCCACTGGGATCCCCTCTGGGAAGTGTGCTCCGCCCTCGACCTGCCGATCAATTTTCACATCGGCGCCAGTGAACAGTCCATCGACTGGATGGGCACCCAGGGGTGGCCATCCCTGACCTACGACCTGCGGGCCAGCATCGCTGGCGCCATGCTGTTTTTCAACAACGCCAAGGTGGTGTCCAACATCATTTTTGGCGGCGCCCTGGACCGCTACCCGACCCTCAAGTTCGTCTCGGTGGAGAGCGGCATCGGCTGGATTCCCTTCTTGACGGAAGCCCTGGACTACCAGTTGCTGGAAATCGCCGAGACCAAGAAATTCGCTCTGTCCCCCGCCGAGTACTTCCGTCGCAATTTCTACAGTTGCTTCTGGTTCGAGAAAAAGGATATCGCCAGAAAGGTGCGGGAAGTGGGTATCGACAATGTGCTGTTCGAGACCGATTTCCCCCACCCCACCAGCCTGTACCCCATCGACCGGCTCGAGGACCGGCTGGCTGATCTGAGCCACGAAGAGCGTGCCAAGGTGCTGTCCCTGAACGCCGCCAAGCTCTATAACATTCCTGTGTAATCCGGGCCTGTGTAATCCGGGCCTGTGTGACCCGGGCCTGTGTGACCCGGGTGGCGCAAGCCTCGAAATCGGGCGCCAGTGCGATGCAGTGAAAACAGCCGCGATCCGTTCGCGCTTGCTAGAATACCTGTCCGAGCCCCCTGGGGCCGCACCCGGTCCACACGCGCTTGACGGCCCTATCGATGGAGGTTACTGGTGATGCCGGGCACAACGGATACACACGCCAACTATATCGATTATTACACTCCCCCCAAGACCTTCGTGAAGTCGGCCATTCGCGTGATGAATGTGCTGGAATTCTTCTATCGCAGCCGCCAGCCCGCCCGCGCCGCGGACATCAGCCGGGCGCTGGAACTGCCGGTGTCGAGCACCAAATATCTGCTCACCAGCCTGGTGGACAGCGGTTATCTCACCTTCGACAAGGAGTCAAAGGAGTACTTTCCCTCCATTCTCTTTGCTGGCATGGCCTCTTGGCTGGCGGCCATCTACCCCAGTGGCGAGACACTGCGCGCACTGTCACGGGATCTGCAGGCCACTCTCGGCCACACCGTATCCGTTGTCGTTCAACACGATCAGTTCATGCGCGCCCTGATCATCGAGACCGC
>JBJHDJ010000494.1:0-2134 GCA_050486485.1 Porticoccaceae bacterium | reverse complement strand
CTTCGGGGATGCCCGCTATCCCCCTGAATGGGGGCCGGGGGGTGGTCCGGTGGTGCGAGTCCGTGGGTTCATGCAAGGGGATTAAACAACCGGGAAGCATCGGTGGCCCAAACCATGCGTGTCACAACACTAAATGCAATATAAGCGTACAACTTGTAAGCGACCCATTCCCCGTCTACCCTGACAATAACCATTGGGAGTGCACAGCGCAGTCCTGTTGTCAAGGATCAAGGAGTAGAGTGGATGACTACCACGGGCGCGGTGAGACTGGTGGGGTGGATCGAGGAGAACGGCAGGGCATTCCGCCGCTGGATGGCGCCGCTGATTCTGGTGATGATCCTCGCTGTCTATGTGTTGGTGTACGCCACCGGCGGCATCAAGTTTGTTTTTTCCCACTCCATGTACCTGCCGATCCTGCTGGCGGGGCTGGTGTTCGGTTTGCGAGGTGGGCTTTTGGCTGGACTGCTGGGGGGCTTGGTGCTGGGACCGGCCATGCCCATCGATACCGTCACCGGTGAGATGCAGCAGACCATCAACTGGCTCTATCGCACCGGGTTTTTCGCCCTGATTGGAATACTCAGCGGTGTGGCCAGCGATGGCGTTCGCGAGTATATGAGTCACCTGGGCTGGCTGGCACGCCAGGATCAGCGCACCGGGCTGCCCAACCGGTTGGCGTTGCGTGAGGACCTGGCCAGGCAATTGGCCAGCGGCGCCGAGGACAGGGGGTTCCAGGCGCTGGTCGTGGTGTCCCTGGACAACGCCAAGGAACTGGACGCGGCATTCGGAACTGACCTGACGGAGGATCTTGCCCGACAGGTGGCGGCCCGTTGCCGGCAGTCCGATTCACTGGTGGACAAGGTGTACAGTCTTTCCCTCAAGGAAGAGGCGTTTTTGGTGTCGGCACCGTCGGCCGACGAGCTGTCCGGAAAGTTGCGCGAGTTGCTGGAGCAATTCAAGCAGCCTTTTCAATATCGGGGCATCAGTGTCCACGGCGATATCAGCTTGGCGGAAGTGCCCCTCGTTGACAGGGACATGGACGCGGAAGTGTGCCTGCGGCGCGCCGAAGCCGCGCTGTTGGCGGGGCGGGAGAAGGGGCATCGCCTGTCCATTTATTCGGACGAGATCGACAACGACATCTCCGATAACATCCACCTGTTGGGTGAGCTCAAGGTGGCCCTGGAGAGCGGCCAGTTGTTGATGCATTATCAGCCCAAGGTGAGAGCGAATGGCCGGGTCGACAGCGTGGAGGCGCTGATGCGCTGGCAGCACCCGAAGATGGGAAACATCCCACCTGGCAAGTTCATACCCCGCGCCGAAAAAAGCACTCTCATCAACCAGCTCACCGACTTCGCCATCGACAGCGCGCTGGCTCAGCAAGCGCGTTGGCGCACCCAGGGCATGGATCTGGTGGTGGCGGTCAATGTCTCCGCGGAAAACCTGATGGATCCCAAGTTCGTCAATCGCGTCCTGGAGATGCTCAGCCGTCACGGCGTGCCTGGACACCGCCTGGAACTGGAAATCACCGAGGGCAGTTTCATCTATGATATTGGTCACACCATCCGCGAGCTGACCCGGCTTGCCGGGGCAAAGATCTCCATCGCCATCGACGACTTTGGCACAGGGTACTCATCCCTGAAATACCTCTACGACCTGCCCGCGTCGGTGATCAAGGTGGACCAGTCCTTCATCCGTACGCTGCCCGATGACCAGGGCGCCGCCAGCATTGTCGAAACCGCCACCGGATTGGCCGCCAGGCTCGGCCTGGAGGTGGTGGCGGAGGGCGTTGAAACCCTGGGGGCCTACGAATACCTGCGGGAAATCGGCTGTGATGTGCTGCAGGGCTACTATATTTCCCGCCCCGTTGCCGCCGATGACCTGAGTGACTGGTACCAGCGTCTGTCCGAACCCGGTCTGTGGACACCGCGGGATGTTTCAGGCCCCTTGGCCCATTGATGTCGATATTCCGCCAAAAGCCAATTTGCCATGAGAACCTTATTGCTGGGCAATGCCGGCGCCAAGCGCGAGCTGAATTCCGCGGCGGACTATGCCCTTTGAGATGTTCTCTGAGATGCCCCGCGATGCCGCGGCGAACCTCGGCCTTCAGGTTCCCGGATGCCGTAGCTGTATGGTCCTG
>JBJHDJ010000493.1:0-2134 GCA_050486485.1 Porticoccaceae bacterium | reverse complement strand
TCTCCGACGGCAGCGTGGAGGTGGATGGCCGCGAGATCTACACCGCCAAGGACCTGCGGGTGGGGTTGTTTACCTCAACCGAGAATTTCTAGTTACACTTACAGCCAACCCGGCGCAAGCTGCAAGATAATCGAGGAGTTCCCATGAGACGTGCCGTCATCACCGGAATGGGCATGGTTTCCTGTCTGGGCCATGACAAGCAAACGGTTACCGAGGCCCTCAGGGCCGGCAGATCCGGCATCCGCTTCAAGGACGAGTACAAGGAAATGGGCCTGCGCAGCACCATCGCCGGCCAGATCGACCTGGACCTCGGCGAGCTGATCGACCGCAAGAACCTGCGCTTCATGGGCAATGCCGCCGCCTACGGCTATGTGGCCATGCAGCGCGCCATCGAGGACTCCGCCCTCAAGCCCGAGCAGGTATCGCACCCGCGCACCGGCATCATCATGGGTTCCGGCGGGGTATCCGGGGAAAAATTCGTCGAAACCATCGACATCGTCCGCGAAAAGGGCGTGAAACGCGCCGGTCCCTACCGGGTCACCCAGATCATGGCGAGCACCGTGTCCGCCTGTCTCGCCACCCCTTTCCAGATCAAGGGCCTCAACTTTTCCATCTCCTCCGCCTGCGCCACCAGCGCCCACTGCATCGGCGCCGCCGTGGAACAGATCCAGCTCGGCAAGCAGGACATCCTGTTCGCCGGCGGCTCCGAGGAGGAGCACTGGTCCATGGCCTGCATGTTCGACGCCATGGGTGCCCTGTCCTCCAAGTACAACGACACCCCGGAACTGGCCTCCCGCACCTACGACGTGGACCGCGACGGCTTCGTCATGTCCTGCGGGGCCGGCTGTCTGGTGGTGGAGGAATTGGAGCACGCCCTCGCCCGCGGCGCCCACATCTACGCCGAAATTGTCGGCTATGGCGCCACCTCGGATGGCTTCGACATGGTGGCGCCCTCCGGCGAGGGCGCGGTGCGCTGCATGCAGCAGGCCCTGGCCACCGTGGATGGCCCGATCAACTACATCAACACCCACGGCACCAGCACCCCGGTGGGGGATATCCAGGAACTGAAAGGCATCCGCCAGGTGTTCGGCGGCCAGTGCCCACCCCTTGCCTCCACCAAGTCCCTCACCGGTCACTCCCTGGGGGCGGCGGGTGTCCACGAGGCCATCTTCAGCCTGTTGATGATGGAGAACGACTTTATCGCCCCCTCCATCAATATCGGCACCATCGACCCGGACGCCGCCGACATGCCCATCGTCAGCAGCCTGCGGGAAGGTGTGAAGCTGGAGCGCGTCCTGTCCAACAGCTTTGGCTTCGGCGGCACCAACGCCACACTGGTGATGCAGAAGTACCGGTAATTCCGGAGTTCATCGGCGCCACTGGCCTTACAATATGGCCGTAGGATGGGTTGAGCGCAGCGATACCCATCACAAACCCGGCAATATCATGCACTTTGATGGGTATCGCTGCGCTCAACCCATCCTACAGGCTTACCAAGTCGGTACCTCCTCCGTTAAACACAAAAAGCCCCGCCAAGCGGGGCTTTTTGCCAACACCGGCTCGACTCAGAAGGGAATATCGTCGTCGAAATCGCCAAAATTGCCGGCATCCGCCGGCGCCGGGTTCTGCTGGGCCGGGGGCGCTCCCCCCTGGGAGCGGGGCTGGGGCTGGACCTGCTGACCATAGCTGTCGTCGTAATCGCCGCCCGCGTTGCCGCCGCCTCCGCGGCTGTCGAGCATCTGCATCTCGCCGGCGACGATCTCGGTGGTGTAGCGATCCTGACCGTCCTGCCCCTGCCACTTGCGGGTGCGCAGGCTGCCCTCGACATACACTTTTGAACCCTTCTTCAGGTACTGGGCGGCGATTTCCGCCAGGCGGTTGAAAAACACCACCCGGTGCCACTCGGTTCGCTCCTGCATCTGACCCGTGTTCTTGTCCTTCCAGGACTCACTGGTGGCAATGCTGATATTGGTCACGGCACCGCCGCTGGGCATGTAACGGGTTTCTGGATCCTGACCCAGATTGCCCACCAGTATGACTTTGTTGATTCCCCTTGCCATGGAACACTCCGCTTGATGGTTATCGGAAAACTGCCGGTGAAGTGTACTCCCTCGCCGGGCGCATGTCATGGCGG
>JBJHDJ010000492.1:0-2137 GCA_050486485.1 Porticoccaceae bacterium | reverse complement strand
GACATCACCCCGCTGCGCCACAACCTGGTTTTTGGCCGGGATTACTGTGGGGCAATGACCCCCGGCCAGTGATGCCTGGCGGGGAAATGTTTGACCGAATCGACAGGAATTTTGACACTGATGCACGGAACCACGCCGCCCATGGAATCGACCTTGACCACCTGCCCCTACTGTGGGGTGGGCTGTGGCGTCGATGCCCGGGGCCGCGATGGCGAGATCCTGTCGGTGGCCGGAGACAGGGAGCATCCGGCCAATCTCGGTCGCCTGTGCGTCAAGGGTTCGGCGCTACACGAAACCACGGGGCTGGAGGGGCGACTGTTGCATCCCCGGGTGGCGGGACTGCGGGTGGACTGGCCCACCGCCATCGATACCGTGGCCCAGGGGTTCAGTCGCGTCGTCGCGCAACATGGGCCTGGCGCCGTGGCGTTCTATCTGTCCGGCCAGTTGCTCACCGAGGACTACTATGTGGCCAACAAGCTGATGAAGGGTTTCATCGGCAGCGCCAATGTCGACACCAACTCCCGGCTGTGCATGTCCTCGGCGGTGGCGGGCTACAAGCGCGCCTTTGGCGCCGACGCGGTGCCGTGCAGTTATCAGGATCTGGAACTGTGCGACCTGCTGGTGATCACCGGCTCCAACGCCGCCTGGACACACCCGGTGCTCTACCAGCGCATTGCCGAGGCGCGCCGGCGGCGGCCGTGGATGCGGGTGGTGGTGATCGACCCCCGCGTCACCGTCACCTGTGATATCGCCGACCTGCACCTGGCGATCGCCCCTGGCAGCGACGCCTTCCTGTTCGCCGGGTTGCTGCGCCATCTCCACGAGTCGGGCGCGGTGGATCACGGTTTCGTGCGCCGTCACACACGGGGCCTGGAAGACGCCCTGGCGGCGGCCTGTTCCAGCAGCGAGGCCGCCGCCCGTTGCGGCCTGCCCACGGAGCACATTGAGCGGTTCTATCACTGGTTCGCCACTCTGGAAAAAACGGTCACCTTTTATTCCCAGGGGGTCAATCAGTCCGCCACCGGCTCCGACAAGTGCAACGCGATCATCAACTGTCACCTGGCCACGGGGCGCATCGGCAGGCCGGGCATGGGGCCCTTTTCCATCACTGGCCAGCCCAATGCCATGGGGGGGCGGGAGGTGGGTGGTCTGGCCAACCAGCTTGCCGCCCACATGGATTTCTCGCCTGAAGACATCGACCGGGTGGGCCGCTTCTGGAGCGCGCCGAACATGGCCGTGGCGCCGGGCCTGAAAGCGGTGGAACTGTTCGACGCCATGGATCGGGGCGAAGTGAAGGCGGTATGGATCATGGCCACCAACCCGGTGGTGAGCCTGCCGGACGCCGATCGCGTGCGCCGCGCCCTGTCCCGCTGCGAACTGGTGGTGGTGTCCGATTGCATGGCGGACACCGACACCGCCCGCCACGCCCATGTGCTGCTGCCCGCGGCGGGCTGGGGGGAAAAGGACGGCACCGTCACCAACTCGGAGCGCCGCATCTCCCGGCAGCGTGCCCTGCGCCCCGCCAGCGGCGAGGCCCGCGACGATTGGTGGATCATCTCCCGGGTGGCCCAGCGCATGGGGTTCCAGCAGGCCTTCGACTACCACGGCCCCCACGGTATCTTTGTCGAGCACGCCGCCCTTTCCGGCTTCGAGAACCGGGGCAGCCGCGCCTTCGATATCAGCGCCCTGGCAACCCTCGGCGGCGAGGATTATGACCGGCTGGCGCCGGTGCAGTGGCCCGTCAATGGCGCCAATCCCGCTGGCACGGAGCGACTCTTTGGCGATGGCCGTTTTTTCACCCCGGATGGTCGCGCACGGCTGGTGCCGGTGACGCCCACCTTGCCGGAACGGACCGCCGACGGCCATTTCCCCTTCATCCTCAATAGCGGCCGGGTGCGCGACCAGTGGCACACCATGACCCGCACCGCCCTGGCGCCGCGCCTGCTCAACCACACCGACGCGCCCTATGTCGCCATAAACCCTCACGATGCGGCCACCCTGGGGCTGGAGGAGGGGGGGCTGGCGGAGGTATTCAATGGCCAGGGGCGGGTGCGGCTTGAAGTTCGCATCGACAACGGCCTGGCCAGCGGACAGGTCTTCGCGCCCATCCACTGGAGCGACACCTTCGCCGCCGCCG
>JBJHDJ010000491.1:0-2142 GCA_050486485.1 Porticoccaceae bacterium | reverse complement strand
CGGTGAGCAACTATCTGGGAACCCGGGCGGAAAACGACCTGCGGGACAAGGCTCGGCAGCGGGAGCTCGACGAAATTCACAAGTTTCCCCGCGGCGAGCGGGAGGAGATTCGCCAGATCTACGCCCGCAAGGGCTTCGAGGGCGAGCTGCTGGAGCAGGTGGTGACGGTGATCACCGCCGACCAGCAGCGCTGGGTGGATGTGATGATGCAGGAGGAGCACGGCATGGCCCTGGCGGATCACAACCCGGTCAAGGGCGGCTTGGCCACCTTCACGGCCTTTTGCCTGGTGGGCACCATTCCCCTGTTGCCCTACCTGAGCAACTGGCTGGTGGGGGACCACATCGCCAACCCCTTCCTGTGGAGTTCCCTGCTCACCGCCATGGCCTTTATCGCCGTCGGCGCCGGCAAGGCCGCGGTGATCGACCAGTCCTGGTATCGGGCCAGTGCCGAAACCCTGCTGGTGGGTGGCGGCGCGGCGGTGTTGGCCTACACGGTGGGAGTGCTGCTCAGCGGCGTGGCGGGCTGATGCCGCTATTTGCCCTGCACGCCGCCGGTGATGGTGATGCGCATGGCCTCCTCGAAACCCATGTCCAGCTTGGTGAGCCTGTCGCGGGTGACATAGATGGTAAAACCCCCGATCTGGTAGCTCATCGGTAGGTATACGCCGACTCGCTCTCCGGCGCCTTCTCCATCACCCTTGCCAAAGAGTCTGCGGCCGGTTTCCTCCCCGGTGATGAAGCCTATCAGGTGAGTGTCGTTGCCGACATCCACCGACACCACCGTGCCGAGGTTCTCCTTGTCCCCCAGGCTGAACACCTTCATCACATCGCGGATCGCGCCATACAGGGACTTGACCAGCGGGATGCGTTCCATGCAGCGCTCGCCGATGGCAATGATGTGGCGGACCACGATGGCGTTGACCAGCAAGCCCACCAAAAACAGGATGGCCAGGGTTGCCACCAGGCCGAGGCCTGGAAAATAGAGGCGGTCGGGGAGCAGCCACAGCAAGGCCGGCTTGCTGAGGGATTCCGCCCAGGTCAACAGCCAGACGATGACATACAGGGTCAGCCCCAGGGGCAGCAGCGTCGCCAGCCCGCGCATGACCTGCTTGACGGTGGTTTTCATGGTCTCTCCCCGAGTGGTTGTCGCTACAGCATAACGGATGTGAATGAGGGGATGGGAGCTGTACAGTGGGAGAGGGTGGATTACTCGGAAGTCGGAAATAGGGTTCACCGGTCTGACGTCTGACGCTGGACGTCTGACGCCAAGATAGCCCGGTGCATGATTCCACGGGTAACGCCCTCGAAACTCAACGCAAAAGCTGCTTTATGGGCTGTTCTGTAGGAGCGTGCCTCGGTCGCGATAGATAAACAGGTGAAATCGACTGCCGTCCTGCCTGCTGCCTGGTTGCCATGGCGAGAGCGCCGAGGGACCATGACACCAAATTTAATGACTCATGCGCAAGTCAGCTCTCCCGCCTCTCCGGGTTCCAGGCAATCAGCGGATTATCTTGATCCAGTCGCCATTGCGCGGCTCGCCCCTGGGGTAGTGGCCGTTGATGAGCCGCAACTCCTCCTCTCCGTAGGGGCCGAGATTCAGGTGCTGGGCCAGTTGTGCCCAGGTGGCGTTGTTGGCGGCCCTGACAAAGCCGATGCGCTGGGGCTCCAGGCCCAGCATCGCTGCCTGGGGTAGCGGGGCGAAGGAATGGATGATGGACAGCAGTTCACGATCCCGTTCGGCGGTGTCCCCCTGTAGCCTGCCGCGAAATACAAAGGCATTGCGCCCGTAATAGATCACCGCCAGTCTCTGCTCCTCGCCGCCGCTGCCGACAACGCCGGTGTGCCCGGGAAGGCCCCCGCGGTTGAAGGATTGGGATTTACGCAGCAGTCCCACTTGCAGGTTGTCGCGGATGAACTGTTCCGGTGGTCGCGTGGTGCGAGGCAGGATCTCGAGGGTCAGACCCTCCTCCCCCGCGGGAGCCGTGCCCACCACCAGGCTACCGGCGTGGGCGAATGTCCAGCCCTCCGGATGATCGATGCGGTAGGCCAGATCGTCGTCGATGAAGCGGTTTTCCCGTTGCGGCGGCGGCTGATGGTTCTGCCCCCATATCAGTTGATCCATGGCGACGCGAAAGGCTATCT
>JBJHDJ010000490.1:0-2146 GCA_050486485.1 Porticoccaceae bacterium | reverse complement strand
GAGTGGCAGGCCACACAGACAGCGGTTTTGCCCTCTCCGGCTCTGGGATCGCCCGCCGCCATGGCCAGGGGGGCAATGATCAGGGACAGGACAAAAGCTATACCACTGGCAGTTTTCATCATGGGGGTTCCGTCTTGGCTACTCGTGTACCTATCGAGACTGCTTGTCACTGGATCCGTTGGCATCGCGTCTCGGCGTTGTCAGGCCCCGGGGCCTGCGTGGGCGGCGCATTATATACCATTCCTTCATCAAGCTTAAACGCTATACTGCCGCGCTATGGAACAGCCCATCAACTATGCCGCCGCCCGCTTCCTGCTGAGCGCACCGACCCTGCACCAGTGCCCCGCCGACCACGGCGCCGAGGTCGCCTTCGCGGGCCGCTCCAACGCTGGCAAATCCAGCGCCATCAACGCCCTCACCCGGCAGGGCAAGCTGGCCCGCAGCAGCAAGACCCCGGGTCGCACCCAGCTGATCAACTTCTTCAGCCTCGGGCCTCAGGTGCGCCTGGTGGACCTGCCGGGTTACGGCTTCGCCAAGGTCTCGAAGTCCGTCAAGAAGGAGTGGGACGAGCATCTTGCGGACTATCTGCAACGACGCCACTCGCTGCGCGCCCTGGTGCTGCTGATGGATATACGCCACCCCCTGCAGGACTACGATTGGCGGATGATCCGCTGGGCGGTGGCCGGCCAGCTACCCATCCACATCCTGCTGACCAAGGCGGACAAGCTCAACCACGGTCCCGCCAGCAATGTCCTGCACAAGGTGCGCCGGGAACTGGCGGGCGCCGGCATCCACGACGCCTCGGCACAGCTCTTCTCGGCCCTGAAAAAGACCGGGCTTGAGGAACTGGAGGCCTTTTTGAATCAATGGCTTATCTATCAGGAAGGGGAGTTAGGCTCCGCGTCTGAACCGAGCGCTTGAATCGCGGACAAAAAAAACCGGCGCGGGTGCGCCGGTATTAAGAAACCGGGAGTTGCCAAGAGGGGAGAGGGTTCCCGGTTATTGCTCACAACGAAGAGGGAGACACTAACCGCCATCTGAGACCGGGGCCCGGGAGTAAAGTTCACGGGATTTGCAAAAAAATTCAAAATTTTTTCCACGGCCGGAATCCGGGGTCACCGCGGCCAGAACTTGGCACCAAAAAAGGCCGTCATCAAACAAGCCGGGCATCAAAAAAAAGCCCTGGTCCAAAAAAGAAGGGGGGGGACCAGGGCCTATCTGCTTTAACAAAGGGGAACAAGCTAAAGACAGGGAAACGAATGGGAGAACGACACTCGCCCCCTGCGCTATCTCTGACAGGGCTGTTGGCGGTTTGTTCCCCGAGGTGATGAAATTCTTTGCTGTGTGGCCGACGGCTCGCTAATGAGCCTCGTCCCAGTTGGCGCCGCTGCCCGTCTCCACCACCAGTGGCACGTCCAAATCGGCGGCCGCCTCCATGTGCTCGATCACCCCCTGTCGCACCGCCTCCAGTTCCTTTTCGGGCACTTCGAACACCAGTTCGTCATGCACCTGCATGATCATCCGGGTCTCGAGGGACGCCTCCCTGAGCCAGGCGTCGACGCGAATCATGGCCAGCTTGATGATATCGGCGGCGGTGCCCTGCATGGGGGCGTTGATGGCGGTGCGCTCCGCCGCCTGGCGCAACTGGCCGTTGCCGGCGTTGATGTCCGGCAAGTAGAGCCGCCGGCCAAACAGGGTTTCCACGAAACCCTGCTCCCGGGCCTGGCGACGGGTGGCCTCCATGTAGGCCGCCACGCCCGGGTAGCGGGCAAAGTAGAGGTCGATGTATTCCTGGGCCTGGTTGCGCCCGAGGTGCAACTGGCGGGCGAGGCCGAAGGCGGACATGCCGTAGATCAACCCGAAATTGATGGCCTTGGCGCTGCGGCGCTGCTCCTGTGTCACTTTGTCGAGGGGCGTGTCGAACACCTCCGCCGCGGTGGCGCGGTGGATGTCGAGACCATCCCGGAAAGCGTTCAGCAGGCTGTCGTCCCCCGACAGGTGGGCCATGATGCGCAGTTCAATCTGGGAATAGTCCGCCGCCAGGATGACGCAGCCCTCGTCCGCCACGAAGGCCTGGCGGATGCGCCGCCCCTCGGCGCTGCGCACCGGTATGTTTTGCAGGTTGGGGTCGGAGGAGGACAGCCGC
>JBJHDJ010000489.1:0-2147 GCA_050486485.1 Porticoccaceae bacterium | reverse complement strand
CGCCGAGGTGGGCCGTCTAGACACCCGGCTGGCGGAGCTGGAATTCCGCCGCATGTTCTCCGGGGAGATGGACCCCAACAACGCCTACCTGGATATCCAGGCCGGTTCCGGCGGCACCGAGGCCCAGGATTGGGCGGAGATGCTGCTGCGCATGTACCTGCGCTGGGCCGACGACAAGGGCTTCAAGACTGAACTGGTGGAATGTTCCGCCGGCGAGGTGGCGGGCATCAAGAGCGCCACGGTGCATGTCCAGGGGGATTACGCCTTCGGCTGGCTGCGCACCGAAACCGGCGTGCACCGCCTGGTGCGGAAGTCACCGTTTGACTCCGGTGGCCGCCGTCACACCTCGTTTTCCGCCGTGTTCGTCTCCCCGGAAGTGGATGACGATATCGAAATTGAGATCAGCAAGTCGGATGTACGCGAAGACACCTACCGCGCCTCCGGTGCCGGTGGCCAGCATGTCAACAAGACGGATTCCGCCGTGCGCCTGACTCACATGCCCAGCGGCATCGTGGTGCAGTGCCAGAACCAGCGCTCCCAGCACGCCAACCGCGACACCGCGTGGAAGATGCTCAAGGCCAAGCTCTACGAGATGGAAATGCTGAAGCGCAACGAGGCGGCCCAGGCCCTGGAGGACAGCAAGTCCGATATCGGCTGGGGCAGCCAGATCCGCTCCTATGTGCTGGACGACGCCCGCATCAAGGACCTGCGTACCGGCATCGAGACCCGCAACACCCAGGGGGTGCTGGACGGCGATCTCGACAAGTTTATCGAGGCCTCGCTGAAGGCGGGGCTGTAGGGAGTGGTCAGTTTTCAGTTGTTAGTTGTCAGGTTGTCGGGTGCGGTGGCAACCCGGACAATTTACTGTCAACCAGATAGCTGTAACTACCTTGCGGAAAACCCGCGGCCGACCCCGATCCCCTGAAAACTGCCAACTGAAAACTGACAACTACCATGCCAGACGACAACAAACTTATCGCCGAACGCCGCGCCAAGCTGGCGGCGCTGCGCCAGCAGGCCGGGGTGACTTTCCCCAATGACTTCCGGCCGGATAGCAAAGCCGGCGACCTGCAGGCCGTCCACGGTGACAGTACCAAGGAGGCCCTGGAGCAACTCGGTCTGGTGGTGGCGGTGGCCGGCAGGGTGATCCGCAACCGCGGCGCCTTTATGGAAATCCTCGACAGTTCTGGCCGCATCCAGCTCTATGTCACCAAGGAGGCGCGGGAATTCGCCAAGGGTCTCGATCTCGGGGATATCGTCGGCGTGCGCGGCCCCCTGCACAAGTCCGGCAAGGGGGATCTGTATGTGCAGTTGGACGAGTTCCAGTTGCTCACCAAGGCCCTGCGCCCGCTGCCGGACAAGTTTCACGGCCTCGCCGATCAGGAAATGCGCTATCGCCAGCGCTATGTGGACCTGATCGCCAACCCGGAGGTGCGCGATACCTTCCGCACCCGTTCGCGGGTGGTGGATTTTATCCGCCGCTACCTCAACGAGCGGGATTTCCTCGAAGTGGAAACCCCCATGCTGCAGGTCATTCCTGGCGGCGCCACCGCGCGGCCCTTCGTCACCCACCACAATGCCCTCGACCTGCCCATGTACCTGCGGGTCGCGCCGGAGCTGTACCTCAAGCGCCTGGTGGTGGGGGGCTTCGAGCGGGTCTACGAAATCAACCGCAATTTCCGCAACGAGGGGCTGTCCACCCGCCACAACCCCGAATTCACCATGCTGGAGTTCTACCAGGCCTACGCCGATTACCGCGACCTGATGGATCTCACCGAGGACATGCTGCGCAAGCTGTGTGAAGCGGTACTTGGCACCTGCGCGGTGCGCAACACGGTCAAGAACGCCGACGGTGAGGTGTTGCAGGAGACGGTGTACGACTTTTCCCGGCCTTTCCGCCGCCTGTCGGTATTTGATTCAATCCTGCAGTTCAACCCGGACCTGTCCGCCGCCGCCCTGGCGGACGAGCGGGGCGCCCGGGAAATCGCCGAGCACCTGGATATCCCCCTCAAGGACAACTGGGGCCTGGGCAAGGTGTGGATCGAGATTTTCGAGAAGACCGTGGAACACCGCCTCGACCAGCCCACCTTCATCACCGGCTACCCCACCGAGGTATCACCCCTGGCGCGGCGCAGCGACGACGACCC
>JBJHDJ010000488.1:0-2148 GCA_050486485.1 Porticoccaceae bacterium | reverse complement strand
CCAACAAGAGTAACGACAGAAGCTTTTCATGGCACGACTTCAGGGCAAGGTGGCGCTGATCACCGGGGCCGGGACGGGTATCGGCCGGGGTATCGCCGAGGCCATGGCCGGGGAGGGCGCCAGCGTCGTCATAGCCGCCAGGCGCGAGGAACCCCTGCGGGAAGTGGCGGCCGCCCATCCAGACCACATCAGCCATGTTCGCATGGATCTCAAGGTGGCCGCGGACCGTGCCGCCGCCCTCGAGGCTGTCAGGGCTCGCCACGGGCGACTGGATATTCTGGTCAACAATGCCGCCAGCCAACTGTGGAAACCCTTCCTCGACACCAGCGACACGGAAATCGAGGATTTGTGCCTCACCAACCTGGCATCCACCGCCAAGTTCATCAAGCAGGCCCTGCCACTGCTCAGCGCTTCCCGGGGCAACATCATCAATATTTCTTCCACGGCATCCCGCTTCGTCACCACCCCGTCCGATCACCTGGCCATCTATGGCGCCACCAAGGCCGGACTCAATCAGCTCACCCGCGCCCTGGCGCCGGAGCTGGGCCCCTTGGGAGTGCGGATCAACGCCGTGGCCCCCGGTGTCACTGCCGGGGAATACGCCGAGCAGGAATTGTCCAAATATCCCGAGCAACTCGAGGCCCTGTTGGCCCGCACCCCCATGGGGCGCGTCGGCAAACCGGCGGATATCGCCCGCCTCGTGCTGTTTTTGGCCAGTGACCAGGGGGAGTGGATCACCGGGCAGGTCATCGATGCCAGCGGCGGCTGGCAGATCGCCGCGGGATGATGAGTCGGCTCTTGAGCAAACCCCGCCGCGATTTTCCGACGGAGAGCGAACGGATCCGAGCGCAATAAGATCGAATGGCAACGGAGGATAAGGCGTGACGACACAGGGCAGGGCGGTACTGGTTACAGGCGCGGCGGGCGGCATCGGGCGAGCGGCCTGCGAGCGCCTGGCGGGCAACGGCTGGCGAGTGCTGGCGGTGGATGTTGACGGCGCCAAGCTGGCCTGGACGGATTCCACCCCGGGGGTATTGGGCTTTGTCGCCGATGTCACCCGCGAACAGGACAACGGGGCCATGGTGGCCGAGGCCGAGTCCCTGTTCGGTGGCCTCGACGCCATCGTTCTCAACGCCGGCGTCACCGGCGGCGGCAATATCGACCAGTTGTCCATGGAGGATTTCCACCGGGTGATCTCCGTCAACCTGTTCGCGGTGGTGTTGGGCATTCGCGCCGCGCTCCCCCTGCTGCGGCGTGGTGACAGGCCGGCGATTCTGGCCACCTCGTCCACCATGGGCCTGGGGGGCGACAAGGGCAACTGGGCCTATGGCGCCAGCAAGCACGCGGTGGTGGGGCTGGTGCAAAGCCTTTCCCGGGAACTGGGCTGCGAGGGCATCCGGATAAACGCCATCTGCCCCGGTCTCACTCGCATGACCGGCATGACAGCCCCCATGGAAGACATGCCGGAAGCCAGTCAGGCGCTGGCCAGCAGCGTTCCGTTGCAGCGCTGGGCCGAGGCGGACGAAATGGCCGCGGTGATGGAATTCCTGATTTCCCCCGCGGCATCCTATGTCAATGGCGTGGCCATGCCGGTGGATGGCGGCGCCATCACCGGCACCGGCCTGTTGCCTCCGGCGAGGCGCGACCCATGAGCGAGTCGAAACCGGGCATGGCCCAGGAAAACTTTGCCGCCAGAACCGCCCGTGACCCCCAATCGGAGGCGGATTTCACCACCGATGAAGGCGCCCTGTCCTACGCCAGAACGCAGCTGGACAAGCTGGTGGCCGCCATGCACTACAAGCTGGAAAAACACATTCTGGGGTGGCCTGGCGAAGATCGGGAACTGAACACCTACGAAGCCATCCGCCATCTGCTGCGGGATGTCAATTTCGCTCACGCCGCCTACATGGAAGCGGATTACGCCAATCCCCAACTCACCCGCATGAGCACCACCAGCCGCATCCAGTTCCAGTTGCCATCCCCCGACTGCCAATACCACACCGCCATACTGCATGGGGATTACCGCTACCGATTGCGGGGCTTTCGCGGCACCAGCGCCGTGTTCCAGCTCACGGTCTACCAGGGTCACGCCTGTGATCTGGTGGGCTGGAAAACCGTCAGCAACGCCAACAATTTCGATACTCCCGA
>JBJHDJ010000487.1:0-2154 GCA_050486485.1 Porticoccaceae bacterium | reverse complement strand
AGGGGGATGCGGGGGCCGGGGTCGTGGTCCATCATGACGCTGCCCTCCTCGTCGCCAATGCGGTAGGTCACCTGGTAGCCCTTGAGCACCTCGCTGCGATCCATCACCGTCTGGCAACGGGTCTCCATGGTCTGGATGGTGTTGTTGGACTGGAGGTGTTCCTGGGTCTTGTTGCCGGCATAGCCACCCGCCGCGGCGCCCGCCACGGTGGCAATTTTCTTGCCGGAGCCACCGCCGATCTGGTTGCCAATCACGCCACCCACCACCGCGCCCGCCACGGTGCCGGTGATGCGGTGCTCATCCTTCACCGGCGCCTGCCGGGTCACCTGCACCTGCTGGCACTCCTCGCGGGGGGTGCTGACGGTTTCGCGCACCTCGCGCACATTCAATACCTCGGCGTGGCTGGGGGCAGAACCCCCCATGAAGTTGTAACTGGCGACGACACCACCGGCGGTGGCAATCACCACGCCAGCGGCGATACCTGCAATCATTGACTTGTTCATGATAATTCTCCGATGTTTGTGAGCACGGGCATTCTTTTTGGTGAATGCGCTTATTTGACGAATGAAGCCCCGAAAAAGTTCCAGGGGGTCAGGGGTTGATCAGGTCGTGAAACATGAACTACACGCTCTCCATCATGCAAGCGGTGGCCATCAGGGATTGTCGGGAGCCTGCCTGATCTGTTCCAGTGTATCGCGGTAGAGGGCTTCCAGATCCCCCCCCAGGTCGACCGCCCGGGTCGCCGCGGCCAGAGCCTCGTCGCGCTGGCCAGACTTGAGCAGCACCCGGGCGAGATTGTTGTAGCCCGGCCCGTAGGTGGGGTTCAGCTCGGTGACGGCCCGGAAGCGCTCGGCGGCATCCGGGTAACGGCCCTGGCCGTACAGATGGTTGCCGTGCCCCATCAGCAGTTCGAGGCTGTCGGGCCAACGCTCCAGTCCGCTGCGCCAGGCAAGGTCCACCAGATCCGGCGCTCCCTGGGCCTCGAAGGCGGCGACGCTGAGGAAATAGCCTCGCGGATTGTCACCGACGGGCAATTCACCGGGTGCCAGCACCACCATGCCCCAATGCTCGGCCCGCCGCCAGGTGCGCTCGAACAGGCGCATGCCCATCTCGTAGCGCTCGGTGACCCCGGAGCGCAACACCACTCGGCGGCGGTCCAAGTCGTAGCCCACCACCACCGCATAGTGCCACTGGGGGTACCAGTCCAGCCCCAGGTTCTGCAGCACCAGTACCGGCTGATGGTTGGCCACCGAGGTGAACAGCGCCTCGAGGGTCGGATTGATGGTGTGGGCCAGGCGCTGGTACTGGCGGGTGGCCGCCAGCATCTCCACCTGGAAGGCGCCCTGGCGACCGGGCACATAGACCTGGGAAACCAGTGCGTCGGGGCTGACTTCGACCGCGCTGAACGCCAGCACCGTGGCCAGGGACGCGGGGCCACACTGGTACTCCTCCTGGGGATGGAAGGGCACGGCGGTCAGCTCCACCCGGGCAGGGATGCCGGGATCGTCCCGCGCCAACAGGGCGCGGGTCTGGGGCGTGGTGCTGCAGCCCGCGATCGCCACGGCGAGCGCGGCGATGGACAGTGCACGAAACAACAGGCTGATACGGTGCAAGGACTTGGATAGCCTGTAACGGCGGGAAAGGCGAGGGGACCCGGACCGCGGGGCGGCCCGGGCGTGATGTCAGATGCCGGGGAAGATATCGATCACGCCGGCCACTTCCAGCAGGATGAGGATCAACAGCACCAGGGCGACGGTGCCCAGGCTGCCACCGGCCGGCAGGCTGGACAATTGCCCCTGCACCTGACGGATTTCCGCGGCGGTCATGCGGTTGACGCGGTCATTGACGGTGGCGGGGTCGACCCCGAGGGCCAACAGTTCCTCCCGGATGTCCTCGCGGAGCAACTGCTCCCGCAGGGCATCCCGCTGCATTTCCAGCTCCGCCCCGGCCACCAGCATCTCGGTGCTGACCATGGAGGCGTGCACCGGCGCCTGCAGGAAGGCAACGGAAAACACAAGGGTCATCAGGACAGCAATAAACCGCCATTTCAAGGGGTTGTGAGTCATGGTGTAGCTCCTTCTTCTTCAGTGGGTAATGGTTGGCGTTCTCATCCGCGCCCGACGGCAGTATAGACAAGAACCCCTCTCGGCCAAA
>JBJHDJ010000486.1:0-2164 GCA_050486485.1 Porticoccaceae bacterium | reverse complement strand
TCGTAAATGCCTTACATCAGTGCCTTTCAGACTCCTTCTAATATTGGGAAAAGGCCTCCGGTTCCCCCATTGCACCGAGACAACACTCGGTCGACAAGGCAGCCCTTGAGCATATCGACATGAAAAAACGCCAGCGCGGCCTGCCCGAGGTGAGCCTTTCCTTTCTCGATGTCATCAGCTGCGGCTTCGGCGCCATCGTGCTGTTGATGTTGATCGCCCGCACCGTCGACCCCTCGGCCTTCGAGGCCGCCATGGACCTGGACGGTACCCTGCGGGACTTGCAGCAACAGTTGTTCGAGGTGCGCGGCGAGGCGAGCGTGCTCAATCGGGATCTGCTCGCCCGCGAGGAGCAACTGTCGGAATACCACCAGCGCATCGCCCGCCTGCAGGCTCAATTGGCCAGCCTGGAACGACAATACCGGGCCACCGCGGAGGTGGACACCACCGAGCGGGATGAACTGGAGCTGGCCCTGCAAGTGCTCACCGAAGAGATGCAGCGGTTGCTTGGCCAGCGTCAGCGCACCGCCAACGATCTGGTGGGCGGCATCCCGGTGGACAGCGAGTACCTGATCTTCATCATCGACACCTCCGGCAGCATGTCCAATTTCGTGTGGCCCAAGGTGCGCGGCGAGATTGTCAATATCCTCAATATCTACCCCGAGGTTAAGGGCATCCAGATCATGAGCGACATGGGCGACTACATGTTCACCAACTACCGGGGACAGTGGATCCCCGACACCCCGGGTCGCCGACGCCTGATCCTGCAACGGCTGACCACCTGGACGCCATTCAGTAACTCCAGTCCGGTGGAGGGTATCGAGACCGCCATCCGCCAATTCTACGATCCCCAAAAAAAGATCAGCCTGTTCGTCTTTGGCGATGATTTCACCGGGCGCTCGATCCACGAGGTGGTGCAAACCGTGGACCGCCTCAACCGCGAGCGGCGCACCGGTGAGAGAATGGTGCGTATCCATGCCGTAGGCTTTCCAGTTCACTATCTGGTGGCGGGGGGCGATCCGCGGGGAGCATCGCGATATGCTGCATTGATGCGGGAATTGAGCTACCGTAACCATGGAACCTTCGTCGGGCTCAACAATATCCGATAAGCCACGAGGCATGCCGTGACAAGAATCGCCGCCCTGTTGTTGTCGACCCTGCTCCTGGTGTTGGCCGGCTGCTCGACCAATGTCACCGTGAGAGGTGATTTCCCCGTTCCCTTGAGCCAGCCCATGCCCGTCCATGGCGGCCTGGTCATGGACGACGATTTCCGCGCCCATGTCTACGAGGACAGGGACAACCGCAGGCTCACCTTCGCCATCGGCGCCGCCCAGACGGCGATGCTGCGCAGCCTGTCCACGGGCTTGTTCAGCCGTGTCACGGAGATGGAGAGCCTCGAACAGCGCGGCGGCCAAACACTGCTGCTGGTGCCGGTGGTGGAGGAAATACAGGTCGCCATGCCCTTCGAAACCCGCCTCAAGGTGTTCGAGGTGTGGCTCAAATACAATATCAGCGTCTATAACCAGCGTGGGGAACCAGTGGCGGACTGGATACTCACCGCCTACGGCAAGACCCCGAGCCGTTTCCTGTCCTCCGATCAGGACGCCCTCAACCAGGCGGCGCTGGTTGCCCTGCGGGATGCCGGGGCACGGCTGTTGATCGACCTGCCGCGCGTTCCCGAGATCCAGGCTCTGGTACAAACCGCGAACGCCAGCGGAGTCACGCCATGAAACCGTCCCTCCACAGACTGCTGTTCGCCGGCGCCGTCGGGCTGTGGCTTGCCGGCTGCACCACCACCACCGTCAACGAGCACCGCGAGATCACCAGCAACCTGCGGCTCGCGGATACGGAAAAAGTCGTGGTCCTGGGTCGCCGCCATGCCGGCCACTATGAAACCGAGCCTGACTTCATCCGCTGCATTGGTCAGCGCCTCGGCGGCCTTCGCGCCGTCGAAGTGCTTGACGAACAGGACTTTATCGACAACCTGTACCCCTGGTTCGAGCCCCGCACCGCCCCCCTGCGGCTGGAGCGGCTGGAACACATGATGCGCGACCCTTTGCTGGCCAACCGGGTGCGGAATCTCGGGGTGCGCTACATGATCTGGGTGGATGGCAACACCGAGACCACCAAGTCCACCGGCAGCGTCAGTTGCGCCGTGGCCCCAGGG
>JBJHDJ010000485.1:0-2172 GCA_050486485.1 Porticoccaceae bacterium | reverse complement strand
CCAGGCCGAGGCCCACCAGGGACAGCACCGCGAACACCGCCAGCGCCTCCCAGGGTTGCAGGGCCCCGGTGGCCAGCGGCCGGTAGCGGGTGCGTTCGACATGGGCGTCGATATGGCGGTCGGCATAGTCGTTGATGGCGCAGCCCGCGGCGCGCATCACGAAGGCGCCGGCCACAAAGATGGCGAGCAGTGACAGGGGGGGCACTCCCCCGGCCGCCAGCCACAGGCCCCACAGGGCGGGCCACAGCAGCAGGACGGTGCCCACCGGCTTGTGCAGGCGGGTAAGGTGGATGTAGTGGCGCAGACGCCCTGGCGATGGGCTGGTCATGGCGGCTCCCGGTCAGCGACCCGCATTGTACGGGTCGAAGTCCGGCAGGAAAAACTCCGCCACCAGCAGGGGCTTGCCATCGAGGCGAAACACGGAGCGGCGGCCCCACAGGGAGGCCGTGGCAGGGCTCCGCGACAGATCGATCCGCGGCGGCAGGGCGGCGGCGGGCAGGCGTGTCACCTGCACCGCATCGCGGGTCATGGACCTGTCGTTGAACAGCACCTGTCCAAGGGGCCTGTTGTCCAGGTGGCGCAGGCGCCGCAGGCGGCCTGTGAGGGTGGAGAGGGGCAGGATGCTGCGGGCGTATACCCAGGGTGCGCCGCGACCCAGCAGCACGACTTCCCGAATCAGCGCCCGGCTACGGGGACGGAGACCCAGCGCGCGGGCCTCGCTCTGAGCCACCGTGCCGGGTTCCTGGCGCAGGATGCGCACCCGCAGATCCCCGTCGCTGGCCACCAGCAGGCGGCGGGTGAGTGAACCCTTGTCCTCCAGCCAGGGCCGCCAGGCCGACGGTATCGAGCCGGCGGCGCAGTGGTGCAGATAGCGCCAGGGCAGGGCGGCGGTAAAACGGGTGGAATGTTGGGCGGGAGGATCGGCGGGCATGGAGATTTCCGGTTCGGGGGGCGCATTGTAAGCGCTCTGTCTCCAGGGGGCCATTGTAAGGAGCTGTGTAAGGAGCCGTTGTGAAGGTAGCCATTGTCAGCTGGCTTGTGCCCGCCGCAACGCCGGGGCATGCCCCAACGGCTGCCCAGAAGGATTACAGGTGGCGCGCCGTCGCCGAGGCCAGTGGCCGATGGACCCATAACTGCTACAATGGTCGCTGTTTTTCGCCGTGTCGAACCATGCCAGCACTCCGTCACGCCCGAGGCCCTTGGCCTGTCCTGCCAGCCCTGCTGATGGCGCTGCTGATGGCGCTACTGGTGGTTGCCTGCGCCAGTGCGCCCGAGACTTCCCTGTCGCCCTCTGACCAGCAGCCGCTGGCGGTGGAGGTGGCGGACGCGCCACCGCCGCCACCGACCTACCGGCCGTTTCCGGTGAACTCCCTGTTCGAGCTGCTGGCGGCGGAATTCGCCGGTATCCGCGGCGATATCGAGCCGGCCCTGGAGATCTACATCAACCAGGCTTTCGAGACCCGCGACCCCGGGGTGATCGAGCGGGCCATCCGCATCGCCAGCTTTGTCGGGCTTCAGGATCTGGTGCTGGAGCTGGCCGAGCTGTGGGTGGAAGTGGAGCCCGCCAACCTGGATGTGCGCCGTCTCGTCACCTTCCACCTGGCCCGCTCGGGGCGCGTGATCGAGGCCTTTCCCCACGCCGAGTACCTGCTGCTGGCGGGGGACGACAACCACTTCCAGGCCCTGGCCGCCTTCGCCGTCGATGCCAGCGACTCGGAAAAAAACCGCCTGCTGGTGCTCTACGAGGAGCTGGCGGTGAACTACCCGGACCAAGTGGGCCTGATGCTGGGCCGCGCCATGCTGTTGCGCCAGCTCGACCGCGACGAGGAGAGCCTGGCCCTGGCGGCACGGGTGGTCAGACACTCGCCCTACAACGAAACCGGCCAGCTCCTCCACGCCCAGTTGCTGCACCAGGCCGGCCACCACGCCAGGGCGGTGCGCAGCCTGGAGCGGGCCCTGGCGCTGGACCCGGTGAGCAAGCGGTTGCGCTTGCAGTATGCGCGCTTTCTGGCGGAGACCGACCTGGCCCTGTCCCGGGAGCAGATGGTGATTCTGGTGGAGCAGTATCCGGAAGACCCCGAGATGCTGTTCTCCCTGGCCCTCGCCACCCAGGAAATGGGCATGATCGCCGAGGCGGAGCGCCTCTACCAGGCCCTTATCGACCGCCACCAC
>JBJHDJ010000484.1:0-2186 GCA_050486485.1 Porticoccaceae bacterium | reverse complement strand
CAGGACATCATTTGCAACAACACCAAAAGGTTCTTTCGCCTCGATTGAGTGGCCAGCGGCCCCTCCGCTGCCCGGTGACCCGTCCAGGGAGGATGGGTCACCTCCCTGCCCATGGCGCCCTCCCATAGGCTCCTCCCACAGGGCGCTCCCGCAGAACTCTCCCTCAACGCCCTCCAAGGTGCCGCCGCCGCGCCAGCGCTGTGCATTTTTTTGTGTGGCGCACCATTTTTTCCTCATTTTGCCCTTCAAACGACTCGCCCGGGGGTGACCTATTTTTCACAAGGTGCTGAAATAACTAGCTAAAAAATCTTGGCACGCATCGTGCAAATCTATTTGTGGGTCCGGCGTCTCCCCCTGAAACCGGACTCGGCAAAACCTCCAATCTTGGGTGATGTTGCCCACGGAACGCCTGGCGTTCCGTGGGCTTTTTTTTGTGGTATTGATGGAGAACAGGCATGTCATATTCACCAATTGCCAGTGTGCTTTCCCACCTGCGTCGCGTGGCCGGGGCAACCATTCTCGGTGCTTTATCCCTGGCGCCCTTGGCCTCGGCCCATGGCCTTGGCGAGGCGGAAAAGCCCGACCTTAGATTTGGCTTTATCAAGCTCACCGACATGGCGCCGCTGGCGGTGGCCCATGAGCTGGGATTCTTCGAGGATGAAGGACTCTATGTCACCCTCGAGGCCCAGGCCAATTGGAAGGTGCTGATCGACCGGGTGATAGACGGCGAGCTGGACGGCGCCCACATGCTGGCGGGACAACCCCTGGGGGCCACCGTGGGTTTCGGCACCGAGGCCCATGTGGTCACCGCCTTTACCATGGATCTCAACGGCAATGCCTGCACCGTTTCCAACACCGTGTGGGAGGCGATGAAGCCCCATCTGCCAGTGGACGATGGCCGCCCCGTGCACCCCATCGGCGCCGAGGCGCTGAAGCCGGTGATCGAGGATTTTGCCCGCCGTGGCACGCCGTTCCGGCTGGGCATGGTCTTTCCGGTGTCCACCCACAATTTTGAATTGCGCTACTGGCTGGCGGCCGCCGGCATTCACCCAGGTTATTACGCGCCCCACAAGGGGGATAGCGCCGGCACCATCGACGGCGATGTGCTGATTTCCGTCACGCCGCCCCCGCAGATGCCCGCCACCCTGGAGGCGGGCACCATCAACGGCTATTGCGTTGGCGAGCCGTGGAACCAGCAGGCGGTGTTTCGCGGCATCGGCGTGCCGGTGATCACCGATTACCAGATCCGCAACAATGTGGCGGAAAAGGTTTTTGGCGTCAGCAACGAGTGGGCGGAGAGATACCCCAACACCCATGCGCGGGTGGTCAAGGCGCTGATCCGCGCCGGCCATTGGCTGGACGAGAACGACAACGCCAACCGCCGCGAGGCCGCCAAGCTGATTTCCCGCCACAACTTCGTCGGCGCCGACTACGAAGTGATCGCCAACAGCATGACCGGGATCTTCGAGTTCGAGAAAGGCGATGTGCGGGAGGCGCCGGATTTCAATGTGTTCTTCCGCTACCACGCCACCTATCCCTTCTACTCCGATGCCGTCTGGTATCTCACCCAGATGCGGCGCTGGGGCCAGATTCCCGAGGCCAAGCCCGATGGCTGGTACCTGGACATGGCGAAAAAGGTGTTCCTGCCCGAGGTGTATCAACAGGCGGCGCGGGCGCTGATCGACGAGGGCCTGATGACGGAAGCGGACTTCCCGGATTTCGACAGCGAGGACGGTTTTCGTGATCCCGGGCACACCACCTTCATCGACGGGATTCCGTTCGACGGCAGAAAGCCCAATGACTACCTGAACCAGTTTGATATCGGCCTCAAGGGCGACGACAAGCTCTGAAGCCAGAAACGGGGAGGACTCTCCAGGAGGACACACCATGGCTACCGCAATGAATGTTCCAAAATGGCTGCAACCCTGGGCGCGTCTGGCCCGGGGGCAGCAACCGGGCGAGCAGGTTGGCATCATCGCCCGCCAGTTGGGCATGCCGATCCTGGGCATCGTCGCCTTTCTGTTCCTGTGGCAGGGCGCGGCCAACACCATCGACACTTCTCTCGGACAGTTCCCGGGGCCCGCCCAGGTCTGGGAGCAGGTGGGCAACCTGCACGGGGAATACCAGCGTGAGCGGGAGCGTGAGGCGGCGTTTTACCAACGCCAGCGGGACCGTATCGCCCGACT
>JBJHDJ010000483.1:0-2186 GCA_050486485.1 Porticoccaceae bacterium | reverse complement strand
AAGAAACGATCCTCGGCGTCAAGGCGCAGGCCCCGCCGGATGATGCCTTCGAGATTGCTGAGCACCGCCCGCTGGGTGATCATCGCCCCGCGGGGAAAGCGGGTGCTGCCCGAGGTGTACTGCAAATAGGCCAGTTCATCCGGCTCGGGCTGGGGTGGCAGGGCCGCGGCGGGGGGCAGGGCGAGGCAATCCTGCAACCCGCCCACCAGGCGCAGGTCGAGCCCCTGGGCGGCCTCGGCGAGGAAAGCGGCGAAGGCGGGTGGGGCGAAGGCCACCTCGGCGCGGCAGTCCGCCAGCATCTGGCGAAGGTGCTCCACATAGGCCTCGCGTCCGCCCAGGTGCACGGCGGCGGGCAGGGGAACGGGCACCAGGGCGGCGTACTGGCAGGCAAAGAACAGCAACACGAAGTCCGGGTGGGTTTCCGCCACCAGCGCGACCCGGCTGCCCCGAGGCAGCGACAGGCCATGCAGGCGCAGGGCCAGCTCACGGGCCTGCTCCCGCAGTACAGCATAGGGAAGGGATTCGGTCAGCTCACCCCGGCCGCTGAAGAAATTGAAGCCGCTCGCACCGTTGCCAGCATAGTCAAGGGCCTCCGACAGAGTGGCGAAATCAGCCGCGCACAGGGCGATTCCGCTCTCGGTCGGCGTGGTGGTCATTGTCAAAGCGTTGTTCCCCTCTGGTTCATTGGCCGTGGCCTCTCCAGGGCTTATGATAGCCTCCTATCAACAGGGATCAACCAAAACCGGCATTGGCAGCGCCACACACCGGGCTGCCGGGCCCGTGCTGATACCCGCCAACCCACCATTTTCAGGCCTGAAGCAGCCAAGGATCCTGCCACAACAGGGCAAATTCAGGCCACACGGAATCACCCCATGCAGCAAGAAGCTCCCACAACGCCGGATCTGGCCATTACCCCGGTGGCCACCAGCCGTGATTGGCGCGACTTCTTCGCCTTGGCGCAGCGCATCAACGGTGGCGACCCGGCGTGGATCGCCCCCCTGACCCAAATGCGTCGCCGCCAGTGGTCACACCGCAACCCCTGGCACCGGCACGGTCGCGCCCGGGCCTGGCTGGCGCGCCGGGATGGCCAGGCGGTGGGTTGTATCAGCGCCCAGGTGGACGAGTTGCACGAGCGGACCTGGGGCGAAAAACTCGGCTACTTCGGCCAACTGGAGGCCATCGACGACCACCGGGTGTTTCACGCCCTGCTGAACACCGCCGCCACCTGGCTGCGGGACCAGGGCATGACCCTGATGCGCGGCCCCTACGATCTGTCGGTGAACCAGACCTGCGGGCTATTGGTGGAAGGCTTCGACAGCCCGCCGATGATGATGATGGGCCATGCCCCACCCTACTACGCCACCCGCCTGGAGGACGCCGGCCTGAGCCCGGCCATGGATCTGCTGGCCTACCGGGTGCCCCCCCGTTTCGGTACACCGCCGCCGGTGGCGCGGATTCTCGACCGCTTGGGGGATCGGTTGAGGGTGCGCCCCCTGGACAGGGCACGCTTCGCGGAGGAGATGACCCTGTTGCGGGATATCTTCAACGACGCCTGGTCCAGCAACTGGGGATTCGTGCCCTTCACCGAGGCGGAATTCCATCAGTTGGGCAAGGATATCCGGCCACTGGCCAGGGAGGGCTATATCCAGATCGCCGAACTGGACGGCGAGGCCGCCGCCTTTATCGCGGTACTGCCCAACTTCAACGAATATATCCGCGACTTCCGCGGTCGCCTGCTGCCCTTCAACTGGGCGAAATTGCTGTGGCGGCTGCGCCGCCCGCCGTTGACGGCGCGGGTGCCGCTGATGGGGGTGCGCATGGCCCGCCAGAAGGGCATCGCCGGCTCCGCCCTCGCCTTTTCGGTGATCGAGGCGGCGCGCCAGCCCGTGGATCGGGATGGGGTTCAGACCGTGGAGCTGTCCTGGATCCTGGAAACCAACAAGGGCATGCGCTCGATCCTCGAGGCCATCGGCGCCGAGGTCTACAAGCGCTACCGCATCTACCAGCGGTCCCTGCCATGAAGGGCGTGGATGTGATCCTGCTGGCGGGGGACCGGGGCCCCGGCGACCCCCTGGCGGTGGCTGCCCAAGTGCCCGGCAAGACCCTGGTCCCGGTCGGCGGTCGCGCCATGCTGTGCCGGGTACTGGAGGTGCTGCTGGCCGTCGACGGAGTCGCCCGCATCCATG
>JBJHDJ010000482.1:0-2194 GCA_050486485.1 Porticoccaceae bacterium | reverse complement strand
CCCAAGGTTGGGTTGAGTTGGCAAGCGGATCCCGGTCTGTTGCTGTACACCAGTTGGAGCAAGGGTTTCCGCAGTGGCGGCTACAATATCCGCACCACGGGCGTGAACGAGTCCGCCGGACCCTACAACGAGGAGGTGGTGGAGGCCATTGAGTTCGGCTTCAAGTCCGACTTTTGGGATGGCCGGGCGCGGGTAAATGGCGCCATCTTCCAGAACAAGTACGAGGATCTGCAACGGACAGTCAACCAAGGGCTGGTGAATTTCATCGCCAATGTGGCCAAGGCCACCGTGGATGGTGCCGAGTTGGAAGTGGTTCTGGTGCCCCACGAGAGCCTGTCCCTGATGGCCGCGGTGGGGTATCTCGATGCACGCTATGACAGCTATCCGCTGCTGGATGTCACTGGCGATGGGCAGCCGGATCCGGAGCTGGCCAAGGGTCTGCAACTGATCAGGGCGCCGGACTGGTCCTACAGCCTGTCCGCCATTTACGATCTGTCGCTGGGGGATTACGGCTCGCTGTCCAACCGGGTGTCGGTGATGTACAACGACAAGACGCCGGCCAACGACGCCAACACCTTCTTTTCCCCCAGCTTTCGGCTGTGGGATGCCAGCATCACCTGGTCGCCAGCCACCCACCAGGACTTGAGGGTGTCCCTGTGGGGCAAGAACCTCACCAACGAAGTCTATGCCCCACTGAGCACCGTGGTGGGCAACATCTGGACAAACTACTACCAGGGGTTGCCGAGGCGCTACGGTGTCGAGGTCAGCTACAGGTTCTGAAGGGAGTAGCGAATCTTGTCCAGCAGTGATGGACATGTCGCGGAGGAGCCCACGGCCGATCCGTCCACCTCGAGCCACGACACGCCAGTGACCCACTGGCGTGTCGTGGTGTTGTGCGCGCTGGTGTGCCTTCTCAACGGCTATGTCATGGTCATCGGACCAGTGGCGACGCCCACGATGGCCCTCGATTGGGCCATCGATGTGTCGAGGTTTGGCATGGCTCTGGCGGCGTCCATCCTGGGCATGGCCATTGGCTCGGTGATGCTCGCCCCCCTTGGCGATCGCTTTGGCCGCCGTCCGCTTATCCTCTGGTCCTTTGCCCTGGTGGGCGTCAGTACCCTGGCAATAGTCGCTTGGCAGTCCGTCACCGGGTTTACTCTGTTGCGGTTTATCACTGGCCTGGGTTTGGGAGCCAGCCTCGCCAACGCCTTGACCCTGACCTCGGAGAACGCCGCCACGGCCATCCGTTCGCGGGTGCTGGCTTGTGTGTACGCCAGTTCGGCGGTGGGCGGCGCCCTGGGCGGGCTGGTGGCGCCCTGGATCATGGCGGTGGGAGGTTGGCAAGGGTTGTTCGTGGCGGGTGGTGTGGTGCCCCTGCTGCTGGTTCCGCTGCTGATGTTGCGGCTTCCGGAGTCCGTCAGGTTCATCGCCGCCCGGGCCTCCCGCGCGGCGCCTACCGCGGCGCGAGGAACCGCAAGCATGACGGACATGCTGGCCAGTGTCACGGCGCTGTTCTCGGTGGAGTATCGCAAGGCGACAATCCTGATTTGGCTGCTGTTCTTTCTCAGCACCTTCACCACCTACATGATATCCAGTTGGCTGCCGACACTGATGTCCCTGGCGGGCTGGTCCATGGACAATGCGGTGCGGGCACTGATGATGTTCAGTTTTGGCGGCATCATCGGTGGTTTTCTGTTGAGTTGGGTGGTCGACCGGGGCAGGGTGAAGGCGGCGTTGCTGGCCGGATTTGCCATCACCGCCCTGGCATTGGGGCTGCTGGGCGCGACACCGCCCAATGTGTCGCTGTGGATGGCCCTGATAACCTTGATGGGGATTGGCGTGATCGGCGCCGCCAATGCCCTGACCGCCGTCGCCGCCATCGTCTACCCCACCCGGTTGCGAGCCGGGGGTATTGGGTCGGCGGGGGCCTTGGGCCGGTTCGGCGCCACCCTGGCGCCCTTGGTGGGTGGCCTGCTGATCGCCGTCAATGTGCCGGCCATCGGCATACTCACCGGGTTGGTGTTTCCCATGGTGCTGGGACTGCTGCTGGTGCTGTGTTTTTCCCGACATTTACATATCGACAGACCTGGGGTTGGTCATGGATAAATTCTCATGGGTCGAGGGGGAGACCTACGGCACGGCGATGCCGGCATCCCCTGAAGCTTTGGCCGATGACACCGCGGATTTTCTTACC
>JBJHDJ010000481.1:0-2199 GCA_050486485.1 Porticoccaceae bacterium | reverse complement strand
TTGTCGTTCTCCCAGGTTCTGTGTGGTGGCAGGTTCTGTGTGGTGGCAGGTTCTGTGTGGTGGTATTGATTCGCCACCGGACTGGCGGCACCCTCACACCAGGCGCAGGCCGCCGTCGATGGACAGCACCTCGCCGGTGATGTAGCGGGACAGCCCGAGAAACAGAATGGCGTCCACCACTTCGTCGACTGCGCCGAGGCGCCCCAGGGGCACCCGGTCCACCAGTTTGGCGTACTGGGCGGGCAGGGCCTCGGTGTTGGTGAGGCCCGGCGCCACGGCGTTGACACGGATGCCGTGGCCGGACCACTCCAGGGCCAGGGTGCGGGTGAGGTTGACCACGCCGGCACGCGCCGCGGCTGAATGTGCCAGTTGCGGGGCCGGCTTCTGCCACATGTTGGCCACCACCATCACCGCCGCGCCACGGCGCTTGCACAGGGCCGGGTAGAGGTGGCGGCAGAGGAAAAAACTGCCTGACAGGTTGAGGTCCACCACCGATTGCCAGCCGTCCCGGGTAAGTTCCGCGGACGCCTGGGTGAACTGGCCGCCAGCGGAATTCACCAGCAGGTCGACACCGGATTCGGCGAGCTCCCCGCCCAGCTCCGCCATGCGGTCCCAGTCCCGAACATCCCCGGCAAAGGCCCGGGCGCGGCCCCCGGCGGCGGCGATTTCCCCCGCCACCTGGTCGAGTTTTTCCTGGGTGCGGCCCACCAGGACCACATCGTGGCCGGTGGCGGCGAGGCGCAGGGCGCAGCCCCGGCCAATGCCGGAGCCACCACCGGCCACCACGGCAACGGGTGTGGGTTGAGGCTGATTCATGGCGGTTCATTCCTGTTGCTGTCGAGGGTCGTTGACTATAACCAATGTCGGCGCCGACCCAAAATCGACCGATCACCCTGTTCCTGGGTGCCCTTGCCGTTGATGACACAGCCAGGGCATTGGCAAAGGGCCAGCGCGACAATCCTCGCCGGAAGCTGCCCGCGGGAGTGACCCACCCCCGGGAAATGACGCACCGCCGCATTGACTCCGGGAACGGCCGCCAATCAGAATGCACCGGCATTCCATCCCTGCCCACCATAAAAAGAGGTTCGATCGATGACTGGAAACTCCCCCGCGCCACAGGCGCCGACGCTGTTCTACGGCTGGGTGCTGGTGGCGGTGCTGTTGATCCTGCTGAGCCTGGGCCAGGGGGTGGCCATCTACATGTACAGCCTGGTGGCTGGCGCGGTGAACACGGAATTCGGCGCCACCCGCTTCATGCTGATGCTGGGCTCCACCGGCATGTTCCTGATGATCGGGCTGTGTTCCCCGGTGCTGGGCCGGTTGCTGGATCGCTACCCCAGCAAGGGCATACTGCTGGCGGGCGCCATCGCCATGGGGCTTGGCTTCATGCTCGTGGCCCTCAGCGTGCATATCTGGATGGTGGTGGCGAGCTATGTGGTGTTCCTCGGGGTGGGCGCGGCGATCCTGAGCCCGCTGGCCACCTCCACCCTGTTGTCCCGCTGGTTCGTGCGGCGCCGCGGACTGGCCATCGGCATCGCCACCCTGGGCACCCAGTTCGGGGGCTTCGTGTTCCCCCCGATCGTCGCGGCCACCATGGAGGCCTACAGTTGGCGCATCGCCATCGGCGGGCTGGGGTTGGCCATTCTGGTCATTTTGCCGCCGGTCATCTGGCTATTGGTGGTGGATCGTCCCGAAAACAAGGGGCAGCTTCCTGACGGGCAGTCGCTGCCGGTAGCCGCCGAGGGGCAGGGCGCGGCCCCGCGCCCGGTGGCGCCGAAACTGGGGTTTGCCGAGTTGCTGCTCCAGCGCAATTTCCTGCTGGTGGTGGCCATCGTCGGCGTGGTGGTGGCCACCAATACCCTGCTGCTCACCAATCTGGCGCTGTTCGCCGCGGAAGTCGGGGAGACGCCGGCCCGCGGCGCGCTGCTGGTGTCCTTGACTTCCCTGCTGGGGATTGCCTTCAGCCCCTTGGTGGGTTGGCTGTGCGACACCATCAGTATACGGCTGGTGGCGGCGCTGGTGACCCTGTTCCTGGCGCTGGCCTGCTTCATCTTCGGTGTGGCCAACACCTACCCGCTGCTGCTGCTGGCCACCTTTTTCCAGGGCGTGGGTGGCGGCGGGGTGTTCCCCTTGTGGGCCTCCCTGGTGGGACACCTGTACCACACCCGGGTATACGGCCAAGTGATGGGGTCGGTGACG
>JBJHDJ010000480.1:0-2202 GCA_050486485.1 Porticoccaceae bacterium | reverse complement strand
GTCCTGGAAGCCCATGGCATGGGCGCCGTGCACCAGGTGATGGTTGGCCCCGTGGCGGGCAATCCCTTTCGCGGCCAGGTGGTGGCGGCCACTGACCAGGGCTATGTCAGCGGCGACTGGCGCTGGCTGCACAGCCCCCGCTTTGTCGCCGACGGCAGGCTGATTCCCATCAATCTGGAGCACCCGGTGGCCCGACAGGCGGCCAGCGACCCGGCGGCGCGGCGCTTCCTCACCTGGGCGCGCTTCCCCTACGCAGAGGTGGAGCGCGCCGAGGGTGGCTACCGGGTGAGCTTCGGGGATGCCCGCTATCCCCCTGAATGGGGGCCGGGGGGTGGTCCGGTGGTGTGGGTGAACGAGGGGTCGAAGCTTGCGCCTTGATGGTTTAAGCCCCATTACAACGACGGGTATGACCAGTCACCGGGGAAGTTGGCTTCAACGGCCTGGGAGAGGGAATGCGTATAGTGCTATTGGGAAACGCCGGCGCGGGAAAGACCACGCTGGCAAGACATCTGATGGGGGGCGAGGAGATTTACCGGTTGTCCCTGGACGAAATCGCCTGGGGGGATGGGGTGGAGCGAAGGCCGCTCGCCGATAGTCTGGCCCTGTTGGAGGAGTTCATGGGCCAGCACGATCAATGGATCATCGAGGGCTGCTACAGTGATCTGGTGGCCGCGGCGCTGCCCCACTGCACGGAGCTGATTTTCCTCAATCCCGGGGTGGAGACTTGCGTGACCCACTGCCTGGCGCGGCCCTGGGAGCCCGACAAGTTCACCACCCCCGAGGAGCAACAGGCCATGTTGGACGGTCTTGTCGCCTGGGTGCGGGACTACGAAACCCGCGACGACGAGTACGGGCTGCAACGCCACCGCCGACTGTTCGACTACTTTCCCGGCGCCAAGCGCGAGCTGAATTCCGCGGCGGACTATGCCCTTTGAGATGTTCTCTGAGATGCCCCGCGATGCCGCGGCGAACCTCGGCCTTCAGGTTCCCGGATGCCGTAGCTGTATGGTCCTGTAGTCCGGGCTGCTGTACAACTCGTCCAGGGGCAGGGAAATACCGGGGCGGATCACCATGCGCACATGGTGGCGCTGCAACTCCCGTGGGCAGTCCACCCCGCAACTGTGGGCGATCACCACCACTTCCTTCACCAGGTTCCGCACATACTGGGCAACCCGTATCGACTTGTCGGTGGGATCGAGTCCTTTCTGCAGATGCGGGTTGTGGGTGGTGATGCCGGTGGGGCAGGTGTTGCGGTTGCATTGCAGGGACTGGATGCACCCCAGGGCGAACATGAAGCCCCGCGCCGTGTTGACGAAATCGGCGCCGGTGGCCAGGGCCCAGGCCACATCCACCGGTAGGATCAGCTTGCCGGAAGCGATCAGGCGAATGCGCTCCCGCACGCCGTGCTCCACCAGCTTGTCCACCACCAGGGGCAGCGACTCACGCACTGGCAAGCCGGCGTAATCCAGCAGGCTCTGGGGGGCGGCGCCAGTGCCGCCATCGCCGCTGTCCAGGGTGATGAAGTCCGGCGCGCTGGGCAATCCGCGTCGCTTGATCTCCAGGCACAGATCGTCGAAGAAATCGAGGTCCCCCGCCACCATCTTGAACCCCACCGGCTTGCCGGTGACCTCGCGCACATGGGCGATGCGATCCAGCAGGTCGCCGACGCTGCGGATATCCGGATGCCCGTTGGGGCTGATGGAGTCCATCCCGGCGGGGATGCCCCGGATATGGGCAATCTCCGGAGTGACCTTGATGCCCGGCAGGATGCCGCCCTTGCCCGGCTTGGCTCCCTGGCTGAGCTTGATTTCGAACATTTTTACCTGGGGGTGGTCGGCGATGGCCCGCAAGCGCTCGTCACTGAGCTTGCCATCGCTGTCGCGCACCCCGTACTTGGCGGTGCCGATCTGAAACACGAGATCGGCTCCCCCCGACAGGTGGTATTCGGACAGGCCGCCCTCGCCGGTATTCATCCAGCAGCCCGCCATCCTGGCGCCGCGGGAAAGCGCCGTCACCGCCGGCCGGGAGATGGCGCCGTAGCTCATGGCGGAGATATTCACCAGGGAGCTGGTGCCGTAGGGGTGCCGGCAGTGGGGGCCGATGACGATCTCCGACACGCACAGTCCTTCCGACAGGGAGGGGAACGGATGGGGCGCGAAAATAAGCGTACCTGGCGCCGAGATGTTCTCCGTGGAACCGAAC
>JBJHDJ010000479.1:0-2222 GCA_050486485.1 Porticoccaceae bacterium | reverse complement strand
CCTGGTGGCAGGCCAGCAGTTCGGGCCGCAGCAGGGTGGCGATGGCCTGGCGCGCCTCGCGGCGCACATCGTGGATGGCCTGCACATGGACGATGCCCATTTCCTCGCCGATCAGGCTTTCACCCGGCAGGGTCAGCATCTGGGCCACCATGGCGCGATCCAGGCTGTCGTCCGTCAGCAACCCCCGGAACGCTTCCACCAGCCGGGGATCCAGCACCAGATGGTGGCCGTCCACCCGGGCGGCAACCATGGCGGTGAGAATATCCAGGCTCAGCCGGTTGCAGGCCTCCCAGCGGTTGAAGCCGTCGCTGTCACGGGTCATCAGGAACAACAGGTCGTCGCGGCTGTAGGGGTAGTGCAGCTTCACCGGGGCGGAGAAATGCCGCAGCAGGGACGGCACCGGCTTGACCGGCACATCGCGGAACACCACCGTCTGTTCGCGCCCGGAAATTTCCAGCACCCCGTGGCTGTCGCCAACAAGGCCATCGCTGTACAGGGGCAGGTCGCCGTCCGGCCCCACCAGGCCCATGGCCACGGGTATCAGGCAGGGTTGCTTGTCGGCGCGCTCCGGGGTCGCGGGGCAGCTCTGGCGGAATGTCAGGGTGAAGGTTTTCGCGGCCGCGTCGTAGTGGCCATCCGCGTCAAGCCGCGGCGTGCCCGCCTGGCGGTACCAGTGCATGAACTGGCTGAAATCCCGGCCACTCACCTCCGCCATGGCGGTGACGAAGTCCTCGATGGTCACCGCCTGGCCGTCGTGGCGCTGGAAATACAGATCCGCGCCCCGACGGAACAGCTCGGGGCCCAGCAGGGTATGGATCATGCCCACCACCTCGGAGCCCTTCTCGTACACCGTGAGGGTATAGAAATTGGAAATCTCCATGTAGGACGCGGGTTGCACCGGATGGGCCATGGGGCCGGCGTCCTCGGCGAATTGCAGGGTGCGCAGCAGGTTCACATCCTGAATGCGCTTCACCACCGGCGAGCCCATGTCGGCGGAGAATTGCGAATCGCGAAACACCGTGAAACCTTCCTTGAGACTCAACTGGAACCAGTCCCGGCAGGTGACCCGGTTGCCGGACCAGTTGTGGAAATATTCGTGGGCGACGATGGCCTGGATGTTCTGGAAGCTGGCATCGGTGGTGATTTCCTGCCGCGCCAGCACCGCCGAGGTGTTGAATATGTTGAGGCCCTTGTTTTCCATGGCCCCCATGTTGAAATCGTCCACCGCCACGATCATGAAGATATCCAGGTCGTATTCGCGGCCATAGACCTGTTCGTCCCAGGCCATGGAGTGTTTCAGCGCCGCCATGGCGAAATCGCACTTGTCGAGATCCTTGTCCTCCACATAGATACGCAGATCCACGGCGCGGCCACTGGCGGTGGTGAAGGTATCGGCGACATGGGCCAGATCCCCCGCCACCATGGCGAACAGGTAGGCGGGCTTGGGAAAGGGGTCGTGCCAGGTCACCCAGTGGCGGCCGCCCTCCCCGCCCTGGGCCACCGGATTGCCGTTGGACAACAGCACCGGGTAGCGGGACTTGTCGGCGATGATGGTGGTGGTGAATTCCGCCATCACATCGGGGCGGTCCAGATAGAAGGTAATCTTGCGAAAACCCTCCGCCTCGCACTGGGTACAGAACAGGGCGCGGGATTTGTAGAGCCCCTCCAGGGAGGTGTTTTCCTGGGGCCTGATGGCCACTTCCGCGGTAAAGGTGAAGGCTTGCGGCACCGCCCGGTGGATGCGTAGCCGTTCACCGCCAAAGTCGTAGTCCGCCGCGCCGAGGGCCACGCCGTCGATGGCCAGGGCGCGGATATCCAGATCCACCCCGTGTAGCTCCAGGGCTGCGTCCTTTTCATCGCTGTCCGGGTTGCGGCGCATGACCAGGGTGGATTTCACCAAGGTCTCCGCTTCCCCCAACTCGATCACCAGGTCGGTGCTGTCGATGAGGAAGGCGGGTACGCGATAGTCCTTGAGGTGAATGGTGCGGGGGTGACTGTCGCGGTGGGACATGTATTGGCTCCTGGGATTGGTTGGGGTTTATGTCTGATGTCTGGTGTCTGGTGTCTGACGTCTGACGTCTGACGTCTGACGCTGAGATGATCGGGGTTTAACGGCTAGTTCGTCCACTGCTCAAGCCTGTTGGCACTGCCTCCATGACAAGACTCAATGGCTGGCAGCGGGCTTTTGCGTCAGACGTCAGACGTCCAGCATCAGACAAAAA
>JBJHDJ010000478.1:0-2230 GCA_050486485.1 Porticoccaceae bacterium | reverse complement strand
GAGAAATGGGGCTCGGTGCTGGCCCAGGACTTCGCCAACATGGAATGGGTGCAGAAGGGCATGAAATCCCGCGGCTTCCGGGGCACCCTGCCCAACCCGCACCAGGAGCAGAAGATCACCAACTTCCACCGTCATCTGGCCCGCTTCATGGGCCGTGGCGCGCCCCGCAAGCTCGACGAGGAGTGACGGGGCTCTGACGCCCTCCCGGTCGGCACCGCCGCCAGGTCCGTGATCTGGTGGCGGTGACCGCTCCCCGTCGACCCCTGGCCTTCGTCCAGCGCGAAAAAAACTCGAACCTCGCCCCGTGGCGGGCGTCTATCAGGAAGTAATAACCATGACCGATTTTGTCACAGCCGAAGCGGGTATCCGCCAACTTCATGCCCGTTTCATGGACGCCGTGTGGCGCAAGGACGCCGAGGCCTTCGCCGATTGCTTCGCCCTGGACGGCGAGTGGAAGATCGCCGGCATGCACATGCGCGGCCGCGAGGAGATCGGCAGGATGTTCGGCACCCTGCTGGGCATCTGCTCCCGGGTCACCATCATCCCCGGGCCGCCGCTGCTGCAATTGGGGGATGTCCCCGGCACCGCCAGCGCCCGGGTCAGCGTCACCGAGTTGGCCAAGATGAACGATGGCAGTTCGGCGCTCACCATCGGCATCTATTACGACCGCTATGTGGAGGAGGGTGGCCAATGGCGCTTTCAGTGGCGTCACTTCGGTCTCCACTACCGGGGTCCCGTCGACCTCTCCGCCGACCTGGTGGAGTGCCCCGACTACGGTCCGCCACCCGGCATGCCCGGCCCGGACGAACCCACCTATACCCGCAGAAAACCCGTGGACTAAAGCAGAGGAATAAAGCCCGCGGGTCAAAGCTCGTAGGTACAGTCTCGAAAGTCGCCGGATGGGCCACGATAACGCAACAGCGTTTGTGGCCATCCGCACAAGGTTCGGTTCACGCCTCTCCGGGCATCCTGCCCGCTCCCTCCACGCTCCTTGCCCATCCCATGCCACGCTTCCCCTTCCGTTGATCCAGGTCAACGATGGCCGCGATCCTCCTGGTCAAGTATTTACTGGCGCCCCAGATTGATGCCAAATAATCAACAGCAGTGTTGATTATTGAATTCAGGCAAGTCCACCAGGAGTTGAAGACCATGAACCTCGATACCGTAAAACTGCCATCGGCCGACGAAATAGACATACCCGCCCTTAAGGAAAGGTACCGCCAGGAGCGGGACAAGCGCATCCGCGCCGAGGGCCAGGCGCAGTATGTGCGCCCGGTGGATGACTTTTCCGATGCCTACGAGGCGGACCCCTACACCCCTGTCACCCCCCGGGCGCCACTGTCCGAGGATATCGATGTGGCGATTCTCGGTGGCGGATGGTCGGGGATTCTCGCCGGTGTGCACCTGCGCCAGCGGGGGATATCCAGCTTCCGCACTATCGATCACGCCGGCGACTTTGGCGGCGTCTGGTACTGGAACCGCTATCCCGGCCTGCAGTGCGACAACGACGCCTACTGCTATCTGCCCATGCTGGAGGAAACCGGTTTCATGCCCTCGAAGAAGTTCACCGACGGCTATGAAATCCGTGAATACGCCCAGAGTATCGCCAGTCGTTACCAACTTTATGAAAATGCCCTGTTTCACACCATGGTCAACGCCCTGCGCTGGGACGAAGGCCTGAAACGCTGGCGCATCACCACCCAGCAGGGGGATGACATCCGCGCCCGCTTCGTGATCCTCGCCAACGGCCTGCTCAATATCCCCAAGCTGCCGGGCATTCCCGGCATCGACAAGTTCAAGGGCCACATGTTTCACACCGCCCGCTGGGACTACGACTACACCGGCGGCAGTGAAAAGAACCCCGTGCTGGACAAGCTGGCGGGCAAGCGGGTTGCCCTGGTGGGCACCGGCGCCACCGCCATCCAATTGGTCCCCTACCTGGGCAAGTACGCCGACCAATTCTATCTACTGCAGCGCACGCCATCCTGCGTCGATTCCCGCAGGAACAGCGAGACGGACCCGGAGTGGGCCAAGACCCTCAAGCCGGGCTGGCAGGCGGAGCGCCGCGCCAACTTCCACCGCGGCGCCAACGAGCGCTTCCTCAAGGGCGAAAAGGACCTGATCCAGGATATCTGGACCGAACTCAACCGCAACCTGTCCCAAGAGCTGGAGGCGGAGGGCTGGCCGGAGCTCAGCCAGGAGGAGTTCATGGCGCGTCGCGAGGAGATGG
>JBJHDJ010000477.1:0-2246 GCA_050486485.1 Porticoccaceae bacterium | reverse complement strand
GGGTTCACCCTCGACAGCGGCGCCTACTATGTGCAGACCAACAACGGCGGCGCATTCCGTAGCGGCGACCCGTCCGTCGCCGCCTACCGGGTCAATGCCGCCGCCGCCAAGTTCTCCCGGGTGGTGGCCGCCGATCTCTACGGCCCCCACCGGCCCTACGGCTACCTCTACGGCGGCAGCGGCGGCGGCTACCAGGTGGTGGGCGCCGCGGAGCACACCAGCGGGGTGTGGGACGGCTTCATGCCCTTTGTGCTGGGCAGCAACAACGCGGTACCGAGCCTGTGGTCAGTGCGGCTTCACGCCCTGAGGGTGCTGCGCAAGCGGGACAGGTTCCCGGCGGTGATGGACGCCATCAACCCGGGGGGCAGTGGCGACCTGTACGGGGAGCTCAACGACGAGGAGCGGGCCGCCCTCCGGGAGGCGGACCTGATGGGCTTCCCCCACCGCGCCTGGTACAACCACGAGACCCTGCACCACGGCTATTTTTCCGATGTGTTCGGCGCCGTTTCCCTGCTCGATCCCGGCTATGCCGACGATTTCTGGAGCAAGCCCGGCTACCTGGGCAGCGACCCGGATGCCGATATCGCCGCCGATCGATTCCGTTTCGAGACCACCCTGGCCGCCATCGATGCCGGGGCGCCGCTCCGTGTGACACTCGCCCAGGCCCCAGACCGGGATCTGGTGTGCGCCCACCTGACGTTTCTGAGCGGCGATGCCGCGGGCCACAGCCTCCATATCGCCTCCCAGCAAGGCAACCGGGTGGGCTTCGCCTCCACCTCGAACCCCTCAGTGTTGCAAGGGCTCAGGCCCGGGGACCGGGTGAGCGTCGACAATGACTGGCTGCTGGCTGCCCAGACCTACCAGCGCCACCAGGTGCCCCCCAGCCCCGAGGAGTACGGCTGGAACCAGTTCCGGGACGCGACGGGCAAGCCCCTGTATCCCCAGCGGGATGTGCTGATAGGCCATTCCTTCGCCCTCAACAGCGTCGGCTCCCTGCTCAGTGGCCGTGTGCGGGGCGGCAAAATGCTGCTGGTGCAGGCGCTGATGGATATCGACGCCCTGCCCTGGTGCGCCGACTGGTACCGCTCACAGGTGGAAAAAGCCCTGGGAGCGCAGTTCAGCGACAGTTTCGCCCTGTGGTTCATCGACCACGCCCAGCACGACGACCCCGCCACCCCGGCGGCCCTTGCCCATACGGTGAAGCTGGCGGGCCCGTTGCAACAGGGCTTGCGGGATCTCGCCCGCTGGGTGGAGACGGGGGAGCGGGTCTCCGAGACCCGCTACCGGGTGGAGGAATCCCAGGTGCTGGTGCCGGCCAGCGCCAGTGCGCGGCGGGGCATCCAGGCCAGTGTTGAACTGCGGGTCAACGGTGGCGAGCGCGCCGAGACCAGCGCCGGAGAACAAGTCAAATTCACCGCCAGCATCGAAGTGCCCGAGGGGGCCGGCCAGGTGGTGGCCTGCCACTGGGATTTCGAGGGCAGCGGCGACTACCCGGTGGCGGCGGCCATCGACGAGCCCCGGAGTTCCCTGTCCCTGTCCGCCAGCCACGCCTACCACAGGCCCGGCACCTACTTCGCGGTGCTGCGCGCCACCTCCCAGCGGGAGGGGGACGCCGACACCCCCTACGGGCGTATCGAGAACATTGCCCGGGTGCGGGTGGTGGTCAGTTGAAGCGATGGCCCGTTGCGCTGCCACGGGCCAGGTTTGCGGAACCCATTGCCGGCAATGGGATTCAGAATAGCTCCCGCGCCGCCTCCTGCGCCTTGAGCTTCTCCCCGTCATCCGGGAACAGCCAGCCCTCTTCCACCATCTGGTCGATCTGGCGGTTGAACCGCTCCAAATAGGACTCCCGGGTGCCGTACAGCTCGCGCAATTTCTCCGCCGGGAAGGGCTCTTCCAAGCCGATCAGGCCGCGAAAGAAATTATCCCCGCTCACTGGCGCCGAAGCGATGTAGCGGGCCGTTGGCAGGTCCACCCAGGGGGAGCGCACGCCACCCACGGCGATGCCCAGTTCATCGCGAACGATGTTGCCATCGGCCATCTCCAGGCGCTCGGCGCGGGGCGGCACGGTGCCGTGTATCACCCAGTCCACCAGCATGGCCACCGGCGGCACCCCCAATTCGGCCTGGGGAAACTGGCTGAGGTGCTCTCCGTCTTGCAACGCATCCCCTAGAGTGGAGAACACCTGCAACGGGTCGGTCACCCCGCGGGTACCCACATGGGAGGAACCGGCGATCTGGTAGTGG
>JBJHDJ010000476.1:0-2249 GCA_050486485.1 Porticoccaceae bacterium | reverse complement strand
CCAGTAGGGGGAGCAGGGATAGCAGGGGATTGGGCAGGTCGCGACCGTGGTCGCTGGGATCCGTCACCCTGTCCTCGAAGTGCTCGCCGCGGGCCACGGCCCGCTTGAGCATGTGATGCAGCCACCAGAAACCCAGGGAGGCCATCAATACCGCCACCACCAGGCTCACCTCCCAGCCCGCGTAGGGGCTGGTGCCGAGGTACTTGATGGGTATCCAGTTCTGGATCTCCGGTGAGCCCGCCGAGGTCATGGTAAAGGTCACCGAGCCGAAGGCCAGCGCGGCGGGGATGAAGCGGCGCGGCAGGTTGGCCTGCTTGAACAGGCTGAGGGCGATGGGGAAGGCGGAGAACGCCACCACGAAAACGCTGACGCCCCCGTAGGTGAGCACCGCGCAGGCCATCACCACGGCGAAGGGGGCGCTCTTGGCCCCCAGCCGGTCGATGACCCATTGCGCGACGCTCTGGGCGGCGCCGCTGTCCTCCATCAACTTGCCGAAAATACTGCCCAGCAGGAACATGAAAAACCAGGAGCGCACAAAGGTGCCGAACCCCGCCATGTAGCTGTCGATATAGTTGGCTTCGCCAACGGCCGCGCTGGGAAACATCGCCAAACCGCCGGTCACGGCAATGAGCACCGCGCCCAGCGGGGCGGCCACCAACAGGTTCATGCCGCGGATGGTGAGGTAGATGAGCAGCGCCAGGGCGATGGCCAGTCCGATAATGCTGATCATGCTGTTTCCGTCATGTGTCGAGATGCCTCTAGCCGGGGCTCTGGCAATGTGCGGGGCAATATGGAGCTTCGCCACCAGCGGTGTCAACATGGTGCGAGGCTCGGGTATAATGCCGCGCTTCCTTGAGCGCCCGTAGCTCAGCTGGATAGAGCAACGGCCTTCTAAGCCGTGGGTCAGAGGTTCGAATCCTCTCGGGCGCGCCATCCATAAAAAACCACCCCTTGTGGGTGGTTTTTTATGGATAGCCCGGGAGGGTTCGAACCGGCCAGAGTTCGACAAACGCCGCAGGCGTTTGGATCCAGCCGCCACAGGCGGCGCAGCCCCGCAGGGGTCAAAACGCCCAGAGGCGTTTTGAATCAATCCTCTCGGGCGCGCCATCCGTAAAAAAGCCACGCCGTGAAGGCACTGGCACTGATTCAAGGCATCTCGGACTTCGTAGCCCGGTCGGCATCCCGGGGGAGAGTTTTCGAGACACGCCGTAAACCCATCCCTGGGGGCTCGACGGCGCCATCCCTGGCGCCGACGGTCTCGAAAACTCTCCCCCGGGACACCGCCCTACTACCGTAAAGGGCTTAGTTCAGTGCCATTACCTTTGGGGGTGGGTTTTTTTATGGATTTCCCGCCGGATTGGAACCGGCCAGAGTTCGACAAACGCCGTAGGCGTTTTGAATCAATCCTCTCGGGCGCGCCGCGCTTCCTTACCCTCTAAACACCCATCTCCATCAGTGCTATGCTGATTCCGGCAATTCCCCCTTGGAACCACAGATGGCAGCTCTCGACGCCGAAGGTAGGCGGGCCAGGGGCCGCAAGGCCCGTCAGCAGGCCCTGGCCAATATCCGCGCCCGCAATGCGCAGCGCAATGACAAGATCGTCAAGGCCTACCGGCTGAGGGAAAACCTCCATCAATCCCGCAAGGACAATGTGGAGGGTTTGGCCTATCTCCAGTCACTGGGTCGGGGCGTCAATCCCCATCCCACCGAAGCCACCCTGCATTTTCTCGCCAGGGCCACGGGACTCAGCCAGAAGCAGTTGCGGCGCATCCTCAAGGACGAAATCGCCAGACGAAAAAAAACCGCCGCCGTCAAACCCGCGAGCGCGCCCCAGCAGGGAGAATTGCCCTGGAGCCAATAAGCGGCGGCGTTCCCGTTCCAGCCTGTCCGCTGTGCGCCTGTCCGGACTCGCTGGATTTCCACCGGGAGCCCGCCAGGGCCTATCGGCGCTGTCCGAATTGCCAGTTGGTGTTCGTACCCCGGGAGTACCATCTACCCCCGGAGTTGGAGCGAGCCCACTACGACACCCACGAAAACAGTCCCGATGATCCGGCCTATCGGCGCTTCCTGGGGCGCCTGGAGGAACCCCTGGCGGATCGCCTGCGACAGCCTTGCCACGGCCTCGATTTTGGCTGTGGTCCGGGGCCCACCCTGTCGGTGATGCTGCGGGAGCGGGGCCATCGTGTCTCCCTCTACGATTGCTATTTCGCGGCGGACGAAACGGTGCTCCAGCAACGCTACCAGTTCGT
>JBJHDJ010000475.1:0-2261 GCA_050486485.1 Porticoccaceae bacterium | reverse complement strand
TGCCGAGGGGGATGGCGATTTTCCCTACCGGGTGTGCCTGTGGTCGCGCCTCGCCAACCGGGTCTTGTTGCCGTTGGCGCGGGTTGAGATCAATAGCGCCGATGAGCTCTACGATGCCGTGCGCGCCATCCCCTGGCAGGATCACTTCACCGGCGCCAACACCCTGGCGGTGGATTTCGCCGGTCAGAACGCGGCGATCCGCCACACCCGATTTGGCGCCCAGCGAGTGAAGGACGCCATTGTCGATCATTTCGTTGCCCTGGGGGATTTGCGCCCGGCGGTGGATCTGCGCCAGCCCGATATCCGCGTCAACGCCTACCTGGCCAAGGGGCGGCTTGCCATCAGCCTCGACCTGTCCGGAGAGAGCCTGCACCGGCGCGGCTACCGGGTGGCCATGGTGCCCGCGCCCCTCAAGGAAAACCTCGCCGCGGCGCTGCTGACCCGGGCGGGATGGGGGGAGATCGCCGCCCGTGGCGGCGCCCTGATCGACCCCCTGTGCGGCAGCGGCACCTTGCTGATCGAAGGCGCCATGATGGCGGCGGATATCGCCCCGGGGCTGTTAAGGCAACACCATGGCTTTTTCCGCTGGAAACAGTTTGACGGTCTTGCCTGGCAGGGTCTGTTGGCCGAGGCGGAAGCACGCCGCGCCGCGGGTCTCGCCCGGGAACTGCCGGAAATTCGCGGCTACGACAAGGACGCCCGGGCGGTGGAAGCAGCCCAGCGGAATATCGCCGCCATCGGCCTCGACAGAGTGGTCAAAGTATCATCCAAACCCTTGAAAGCCTTGGTTAAGCCAACCCATAAAACCCTCGGCGACGGACTGTTGATCTGCAACCCGCCCTACGGCGAACGCTGGGGGGAGGTGGACGATTTGCGTCCCCTGTATCAGCAGCTCGGGGAGTTGGCGCGCCGCGAGTTCGGCGGCTGGCGCTTGGCGGTGTTCACTGGCAACCCGGATCTGGGTCAGGAGCTGCGCCTCAAGGCCAGCCGCAAATACAAATTTTTCAACGGCACCATTGCCGCCGAATTGCTGTTGTTCGAGCTGCACGCCCAGCGCGACGGCGAGCAACGAGTGCGCCGCGAACGGCCCCTGACCGACGGCGCCCGCGCCTTCGCCAACCGGGTGGAGAAAAACCGCCGCAAGCTGCAACCCTGGCTCAAGCGCAGTGGGGTGACCTGCTACCGGCTCTACGACAGCGATATCCCCGAGTACGCGGTGGCGGTGGATATCTATGGCGACGCCATCCATGTGCAGGAGTACGCGCCACCGGCGTCGGTGGATGACGCCGTGGCCCGAGGCCGTCTCGGCGAGGTGAGGCAGGCGCTGCTGACGCTGTTTCCCGACAGCCGCGACAAGCTGTATTTCAAGGAGCGCCGCCGCCAGAAAGGCGCCAGTCAGTACCAACGTCTGTCCAGTCGTCCCCAGGGCAAGGCCATGGTGGTGACGGAGGGGCCCGCCAGGCTCGAGGTAAATCTGGCGGACTACCTGGACACCGGGCTGTTTCTAGACCACAGGCCCATCCGCCAGTGGCTCGGGGAACAGGCAGCTGGCAAGAGGTTTCTCAATCTGTTCTGTTACACCGCCGCCGCCACGGTGCACGCCGCCCTGGGGGGGGCGGCCTCCAGCCTCAGTATCGATATGTCCAATACCTACCTGGATTGGGCGGGGCGCAACTTCGCCCTCAATGGGCTCAACGAGTGGGATCACGAACTGCTGCGGGCCGACTGCCTGGAGTGGCTGGCGAAACGGGAGGGGCGCTACGACCTGATCTTTCTCGACCCGCCCACCTTTTCCAATTCCAAAAAGATGGAGGCGGTGCTGGATATCCAGCGGGACCATCCCACCCTGATTCGCGATGCCATGGCCATCCTCGACCGCGACGGCACCCTGGTGTTCTCCAACAATTTTCGCCGTTTCCGCATGGATGAAACATTGCGGGAGGCGTTTGCCGTGGAGGACATCACCACCGCCACCATTCCCCCGGATTTCGAGCGCAACAGCCGGATACACAACTGCTGGTTGATTCGGTACAGGCAATAATCCCTTACAGAAATAGGCCCTAGGCGGATGACCCAGGAGTTTGTAGCTCAAGGGTCTCCCTGAAATCTCGGTTTGCGTCGTAGCCCGCTTCCTTCACAGTGACCTGTCCTGAATCAGTCATGGGGTCTGCCCCGAGTGGCAATGATTAAAGGCATTTGGGACTTCGTAGTCCGGTCGTCATCCCGGGGTAGAGTTTTCGAGACACGCCGTAAACCCATCC
>JBJHDJ010000474.1:0-2264 GCA_050486485.1 Porticoccaceae bacterium | reverse complement strand
GAGCATTGGAACCACCTGATCCCTTCCCGAACTCAGTAGTGAAACGGTGCATCGCCGATGGTAGTGTGGGGTCTCCCCATGCGAGAGTAGGTCATCGCCAGGCTTCAAATCACAAAACCCCCAGCAGGGATTCCTGCTGGGGGTTTTGCGTTGTGGAAGCTGCTCAATGAATTTGCCTTATAAGGTCTTCTGGGGTCGCGAGGATATTTCTGGTTTATCATGGCACCCTTCAATTATGGGGCGAATCCCATGAACGAAAACATGAACGAACGGATGCTGATTTCATTGCTAGCGGACGGCCAGTTTCATTCCGGCGAAAAGCTGGGGGAGCGCCTCGGCATTTCCCGGGCGGCGGTGTGGAAGCAGCTCAGGAAGCTGGACGACCTGGGGGTGGCTGTAGAATCCGTGAAGGGGCGCGGCTATCGCATTCCCGGTGGCCTCGAATTGCTCGACAGAGATGCCATGGTGGCGGCGCTGGCGCCCAATATCGCCAGGGGATGTGTTTTGACCGTGCTTGACGATACATCCTCCACCAACGATTGGATAAAGAGCCGGACTGGCAGTTGGCAGGGGCTGGTGTGTCTTGCCGAACGCCAAACCTCTGGGCGGGGCCGCAGGGGCCGATCTTGGGTCAGTCCATTCGGACGCAATCTCTACTTGTCGGTTGGTTGGGAGTTTGATGGGGGCGCCGCCCTCCTCGAAGGGCTGAGCCTCGCCGTGGGCGTTGCCGTATGCCGCGCCCTGGGGGGGCGCCGGGAACATGCCGGGCTGTCCCTAAAATGGCCTAACGACATTCTTCTGTCTGGTCGCAAGCTTGGCGGTATCCTGGTGGAGCTGCAGGGTGATCCGTCCGGGCTGTGTCAGGTGGTTGTGGGAATCGGCGTCAATTACGGGATGGGTGAAACGACGGGAGAGACCATTGATCAGCCGTGGGCCGATGGCCGTGAAATCACCACGACAGGCCGCAATCATCTGGCGGTGCGCCTGGTGACGGAAGTCATGTCCATGCTGGCGGAGTTTACCAGGTCGGGATTTACCCCCTTCAGGGATGAGTGGTGTGATTACGATGCCACCCGGGATTTGGCCGTGCGGGTCAGTACGGCTGCGACCGCTCGGGAGGGCGTTGCCCGGGGCGTCGATGACCAGGGTGCGCTGATACTGGAAACCGACAAGGGTCTCGAAACTGTACACGGTGGCGAGGTGAGCTTGAGGGTGGCCCGGTGATCCTGGATATCGATGTCGGCAACAGTTATGTCAAATGGGTGATACATGACGGGGATATCAGGAAGTCCGCCAAGCGGGGTCGGGTAGCCGCGAACGATGTAGCTGGCTGGCTGGGGGCATTCCGCCGCCCCGGGGTCGAAAGGGTTCGCATGGGGGCTGTCCAGGGGGCCACGGCGGCCATGATAGAGCGGTGGGCTGCGGAGCTGGGGTTGCCCCTGCGGCAGGCCAGCGTCGTGGACGGCACTGGTGGTGTGTATTGCGGCTATCGCGAGCACGCCAGGCTGGGGATAGACCGCTGGCTTGCCATGCTGGCAGCCAGGAGTGATCTGACGGGTCGCTCTATGGTCGTCGATGCCGGGACAGCCCTCACCGTCGACCTGCTGGACGGTGATGGAGTGCACGCCGGGGGCTACATTGCTCCAGGCCTGACGCTGATGATGGGCTCCCTGGGCCGTGAAACCTGGGGCGTGCGGGTGACCGAGGCGCTGGAGGCCGGGTTGGCTCCCGGCTGTGACACCAACGAGGCGGTGTCCCATGGCTGCCTGGCGGCGGTGGTGGGCATGGTGGCGGGCATTGCCGGCGGATGGTCACCGGACACTATCGTGGTGACAGGGGGGGATGGTCCGGCAATGGCCCGGCATCTCGCAGGCTGGTTGAAAAATAACGACACCCGTATCCGGATTGACGATGACCTGGTGCTTGCCGGCTTGGCCATTGCCCTCCCGTAGACTTGGCAACGGCCTGTCTACCACCATCTAAATCGGTTGCTTCCCATGTCCGCATCCCCTAGAATCGCGCCTCCTTGAAACGGGATTGACTGCTGGCGTAGCTCAGTTGGTAGAGCAGCTGACTTGTAATCAGCCGGTCGGGGGTTCGACTCCTCTCGCCAGCTCCAGATAAATAGCGCCGCCTGCCGTGTTGACATTAGCAGGCGCTGCGTGGAAAATACGCGACCTTTTTGGAGGGGTTCCCGAGCGGCCAAAGGGATCAGACTGTAAATCTGACGCGAAAGCTTCGGTGGTTCGAATCCACCCCCCTCC
>JBJHDJ010000473.1:0-2272 GCA_050486485.1 Porticoccaceae bacterium | reverse complement strand
CACTGATCAGCAAGTCGACGGGTTGTGACGGCATGGCGGCTCCTTGGGCGAAGGGGCGAGTATAGCGGAGTTTATTCCGTCTGACGTCTGACGCTGGACGTCTGACGCCAAGAGGGATCGCATGTGCCCCACCAGCCGGGCTCGTCCCCTTCCTTATGGGAACGTCGTCTTATTGTGAGAATGTACCCGTTATCACCCTGTTCTGGATATGCGGGGTTTAGCGTCAGACGTCAGACGTCCAGCGTCAGACGCTAAACCCCGCTCCACCCCCACCGACTGTGCTACAATCCCGCGCTTGACACGGGCCAGTCCCGTAACAATAACAGGGCGCGCTAGGCCCTGAGGGAACAACCCTGAGATTTCAGGCACCATGGGGAATAAGTGGTTTTATGGGTGAGCTCGCCAAAGAGATTCAGCCCGTCAATATCGAAGACGAACTGAAGCAGTCCTACCTCGATTACGCGATGAGCGTGATCGTCGGGCGCGCGTTGCCCGACGTCCGCGACGGACTCAAGCCCGTGCACCGGCGCGTGCTGTTCGCCATGAGCGAGCTGAACAACACCTGGAACCGGCCGTACATGAAATCCGCCCGGGTGGTGGGCGAGGTCATCGGCAAGTACCACCCCCACGGTGACTCCGCCGTGTACGACACCATCGTGCGCATGGCGCAACCGTTCTCCCTGCGCTACATGCTGGTGGATGGCCAGGGCAATTTCGGCTCCATCGACGGTGACTCCGCCGCCGCCATGCGCTATACCGAAATACGCATGTCGAAGATCGCCCACTCCCTGTTGGAGGATCTCGACAAGGAAACCGTCGACTGGGTGGACAACTACGACGGCCAGGAAAAGATCCCGGATGTACTGCCCACCCGGGTGCCCAACCTGCTGGTCAACGGTTCCTCCGGCATCGCCGTGGGCATGGCCACCAACATTCCCCCCCATAACCTCAACGAGGTGATCGCCGCCTGCCTGGCCCTGATCGACAACGAAGACATCACCGTCGACGAGTTGATGACGCACATCCCCGGCCCCGACTTCCCCACCGGCGCCATCATCAATGGCCGCGCCGGCATCATCGAGGCCTACCGCACCGGCCGCGGCCGCATCTATGTGCGCGCCCGGGCGGAAATCGAGCGGGATGACAAGACCGGTCGCGAGACCATCATCATCCACGAGATTCCCTACCAGTTGAACAAGGCGCGACTCATCGAGCGCATCGCCGAACTGGTCAAGGAAAAGAAAATCGAGGGCATCTCCGAGCTGCGGGACGAATCCGACAAGGACGGCCTGCGGGTGGTGATCGAGCTCAAGCGCGGCGAGATGGGCGACGTGGTGCTCAACAACCTCTACGCCCAGACCCAGCTGCAGAGTGTGTTCGGCATCAACATCGTCGCCCTGGTGGACGACCAGCCCCGCATTCTCAACCTCAAGGAGCTGCTGGAGGCCTTCCTGCGCCACCGCCGCGAGGTGGTGACCCGGCGTACCGTGTACCTGCTGCGCAAGGCCCGGGAGCGGGGCCATATCCTCGAAGGGCTGGCGGTGGCCATCTCCAGCATCGACCGGGTGATCGAGCTGATTCGCCAGTCCGCCACCCCCGCCGAGGCCCGCGAGCGACTGATGGCCACCGGCTGGCCCCCTGGCGCGGTGATGCAGTTTCTCGAAAGGGCGGGCAGCGACGCCTGCCGTCCCGAGGATCTCGAGGCCGGCTTCGGTCTGCGGGATGGCAGCTACCACCTGTCCACCGCCCAGGCCCAGGCGATTCTCGATCTGCGGCTGCACCGCCTCACGGGCATGGAGCACGACAAGCTGCTCGCCGAGTACCAGGAGAAGGTGGCGGAAATCGCCGAGTACCTGACCATCCTGGCGGATCCGGAACGGCTGATGGCGGTGATCCGCGAGGAGCTGGAGGCCATCGGCAAGGAGTTCGGCGACGCGCGACGCAGCGAGATCGTCGAATCCCAGCACGATCTCACCGTGGAAGACCTGATCCCGGTGGAAGACCGTGTGGTGACCATTTCCCACGGCGGCTATGCCAAGACCCAGCCCCTGGACAGCTACCAGGCCCAGCGCCGCGGCGGCACCGGCAAGACCGCCACGGCGGTGAAGGACGAGGATTTCGTCGAGCACCTGCTGATCGCCAGCACCCACGACACCATCCTGTGCTTCACCAACGCCGGCAAGGTGTACTGGCTCAAGGTCTACCAGATCCCGGTGGCCGGGCGCAATTCCCGGGGGCGGCCCATGGTCAACCTGTTGCCCCTCGACGAGGG
>JBJHDJ010000472.1:0-2272 GCA_050486485.1 Porticoccaceae bacterium | reverse complement strand
GTTGGTCGGCCTTGAGACTGTCGATATCCACTGCCACGGCGCGGCCATCCGCGACAACGAAGTTCTTGGCCAGGGGATCGATGTAATCAAAACCCAGTATCAACCGTGCAGGCCGCTGGGTGTGGGACAGGGCCAACAGCTCCGCCGCCAACTGCCGTTCGAGCACGCCAATGTCCCGAAGAAAAGCGAGATCTCGCTCAAGATGCAGCTGTAAGCGCGTCTCCTCGCTGGCAACCCGTCGCCAGCCCGTGCTGTACAGCGCCACGAAGAACGTTGCCAGCAACGACCGTGTTTCCGGCCTGGAGGCATCCAGCTTGCTACCGGCGACAAAGGCCACCCACAGCTCGTTTTCGTGGCGCAATACCGGGGCCGGAAACACATCCAGATGGGCGACCGCCTCTAGGTTGTGGTGGTTTTCCCGGGCCTCCCAGCTGTCGCCAAAGCGAATGCGCTTGTAGCGGCAACCGTTAATGGAGATAAAGTGGACACCATGGGTCTTGGCCAGAGAGGCCGTGAACAGCAGGCGCAGCGAGGTTCGCGCCCTGCGCCACCAGGGGTGGGCGTTGCGCTGCCAGAATTTACCCAACATCGATGGTTGCCTGTGTCCCAACAACGGCGCAAAGGAAGGCGGTTTTACCCCCGCTCACAGTAATACAGGCCACCCGCCGAGCGGTGGCGCGGTCTGCCTCTTCTGGATTCATGGGCTGCAACTCCGGCCAGCCCCGCTGAAACCAGCAGAGCTTCTGTTTACCTCGAACAGAGAGGACATTACTGCGTTGGCCTGATAGGGACAAGACCCACTTTGGCAAACCGGCTCAATTTTGCTACCTTGCCCGCGGAACTGTTGCGCCCCGGGAGAAGATTGTGCCGACATGGCCATCCCCCTGCACAAAGGATTTTGTCCTTTGTGCTCGCGCTTTTGGGGCCTACTGTCCACCAGCTCTTCGCTGGCGGACGATTGACCACCTCCCGGCCCGCTGCCAATGCGACTCGACAAGCTGATCAGCAACACCACCGACCACAGCCGCAAGGCGGTGAAGCATCTGTTGCGCCAAGGACTGGTCAGGGTGGACGGCGTGGTGGTCGGCAACCCCGCCCTGCAGGTGCACCCCGATCAATCCGTCACGCTGGCGGACGAACCTGTCGCCGCGACAGGCCACCGCTATTTCATGCTCCACAAGCCCGCTGGCCATGTGTGCGCCACCAAGGACAGCCGCCATCCCACGGTGATCGATCTGCTCCATGAACCCAACAAGCACAGGCTACAGATTGCCGGCCGCCTGGATATGGACACCACCGGACTGGTATTGATCACCGACGACGGACCCTGGAACCATGCCGTGACCTCGCCGCGGCGCGCCTGCGACAAGGTTTATCGCGTGGCAACCGCCGATGCCATCGCTCCCGAGACAGCGCCCCGCTTCGCCAAGGGCATGATCCTCGACGGCGAGCGCCAGCGCACCCGGCCCGCCAGTCTGGAGCTGCTCGCCGCCAACGAAGCGCGACTGACGATTCAAGAGGGGAAGTACCACCAGGTGAAACGCATGTTCGGCGCCCTCGGCAACCGGGTGGTCGCCCTGCACCGGGAGTCGGTGGGGGCCATTGTCCTTGACCCGCATCTGGCGGAAGGCGACTACCGCCCGCTGACGGCTGAGGAAATCGCCAGCGTGGCGCCGGAGTGACGGAATCCCGCCACCGACACGTATACTGCAAGCCATCACCAGTCGACGGGAAATCACCATGCGTGTATTTGTTGTGCGCGCCCGGGCCGCCTCCACGGACAGCGCCCAGCTACTGGCGGCGCTGGGTGGCGATGCCCACAGCGAGATTCTGGCCCACACCCTGATGAACGCCATTTTTGTCGCCCAGGACCACCGCCGCGATGTGGTGGTGCACCTGGTGCTGGAAAGCACCCGTGACTATTCACGCACCATCAGCTTTCACAGCAGCGAGATGGGCCATATCGGCGGCTTCCACGAACAGGCCCTGCTGGCGCGGATCGCCGCGGCACTGGACGCATCCAAGGGCATGGGCAAGGAGGAATGCCGTACCGTCGAACCCGGGGTGACTGTCCGTACCCTCAGTTTCGAGAAACTGATCGGCGAACTGGCGGTACGGCATCCGCTCTTCGTGATGGACAGGAAAGCCACCCCCATCCGCGAACAAGCGATCGGGGACAATCCCTGCTTCCTGCTCACCGACCATGTCCCCATGCCGAAAAAAAGTTTCAACAGCCTGGAGCGGCTGGGGGCCCGAAAAATCAGCCTTGGCC
>JBJHDJ010000471.1:0-2281 GCA_050486485.1 Porticoccaceae bacterium | reverse complement strand
TGCCGACCTCAACCAGTTCAACCACCGCGACAAGGGCCCTGCGGCCACCTGCGCCCACGCCTTTGGCGAAGCCTTCCAGACCCTCGCCGACTATACCGGCGTTTCCATCGCCGCCATCAACGGCTATGCCATGGGCGGCGGGCTGGAAGTGGCGCTATGCTGTGATATCCGCATCGCCGAAGAGCAGGCCCAGATGGCACTGCCCGAAGCGACCGTGGGCCTGCTGCCCTGCGGACTGGGCACCCAGCAGCTTCCCTGGCTGGTGGGCGAAGGCTGGGCCAAGCGCATGATCCTGCTCGGCGAGCGCATCAAGGCCGACAAGGCGCTCGAGATCGGCCTGGTCCAGGAAGTGGTGCCCAAGGGAGCGGCGCTCGACAAGGCGCTGGAGATGGCCGCCGCCGTCGAAAAGCAGAGCCCCACCTCCGTGCGCTACTGCAAACAACTCATCATGGCCGCCCGCCGCCAGCCGCTGGACACCGCGCTGACCATGGAGCGCGAACTGTTCGTGAAACTGTGGGACAGCGAAGACCAGATCGAGGGCGTACAGGCCTTTATCGAAAAGCGCGCTCCGGAGTGGAAAAACCGCTGACCGCAAATCGCAGGGGGATGCGGCGTTCAACGCCGCCCCGCCGCCTCCGATCCGGCCCATTCACCCTGCACCTTCAATTCTGAACAGGAGTTTCCACGTGTCCGAACAACCCGTGCTGTTCGAGCAACTGCCCTCCGCGGGCGGAGCCATTGGCATCGCCACGCTCAATGCCGAAAAATCGCTCAATTCCCTGACACTGGACATGGTGGACCTGTTGCGCGATCAGCTGGCCGCCTGGGAGCAGGACCCCAACGTGGGCTGCGTGGTCATTCGCGGACAGGGAGAGCGGGCCTTCTGCGCGGGCGGTGACGTGGTTCGCCTGCATCAGTCCGCCACCGACAACGATGGCCATGCGGCGATCTTCTTCGAGCGCGAGTATCGCCTCGACTACCAGATCCACACCTACAACAAACCCATCATCGTGTGGGGCAATGGCATCGTCATGGGCGGCGGCCTCGGCGTCATGGGCGGCGCCAGCCACCGAATCGTGACAGAAACGACCCGCATGGCGATGCCGGAGATCACCATCGGCCTGTTCCCCGACGTGGGTGGTACCTGGCTGCTCAACCATGCCCCCGGCCGAACCGGCCTGTTCCTGGCCTTGACGGGCACCTCCATCAACGCGGCCGACGCTCTGTTCGCCGGTCTGGCCGATCGCTTCATCAGTCAGGATCGCTATGACGCGGTGCTGGAGAGCCTCCGCCAGGTCGACTGGAGCACCTCGGACGCCTATAGAGAAATCAATAGCCTACTAAGAAAACTTGAGGCCGAATCAAGGAACAGTTTGCCGGCCAGCCCCCTGCGCGAGCACTTCGACCTGGTTCAGGAACTCACCGACGGCGACACCCTCGACGATGTCGTGGCCCGAATCACCGGCTATCAGGGCGACGACAAATGGCTGCAGCGGGCCGCCCAGACCCTCGCCGCCGGCTGCCCCACCAGCATCCGCCTGATCGACGAGCAGCTGGGGCGCGGCCGCCAGCTGTCCCTGCGCGAAGTGTTCCAGATGGAGCTCACCCTGGCCTGCAACTGCGTCCGCTACCCCAACTTTGCCGAGGGCGTTCGCGCGCTGCTGATCGACAAGGACAAGTCTCCCCGATTCGAGCCAGCCACCCTGGCGGAAGTCACCGACGAACTGGTGGAAGCCCATTTCATCCCACCCTGGAGCGGCCCACACCCACTGGCCGACCTGTAACACCGCCTCAATTGGCGCCGGCACAGGCAGCCCGCCACAGGGCTGCCATCACCCTCTTCCGTAGAAACATAACTCAGGAGCCAACCATGACCCAGCAAGTGGCATTTTTCGGACTCGGACACATGGGCCTGCACATGGCCGCCAATCTGGTCAAGGCCGGGTTCGGGGTTCGGGTGTTCGACCCGGTACCGGAAGCCGTGGAGCGCGCTACCGCCAAGGGTTGTCAGAGCGCCGCCGGACCGGCCGAGGCGGTGCGGGATGCGGACTTCGTGATCACCATGCTGCCCAACGGCAACATCGTCGAAGCGCTGATGATCGACGACCAGAAGCTGTTCGATCACATTCCCGCCAAGGCGCTGATCATCGACTGTTCGACCGTCGGCCCCCACAACTCGCGACGCCTGGGCGACGAGGCCTCGGCCCGTGGCCTGCAGTTCATCGATGCACCGGTATCCGGTGGTGTGGCGGCCGCCGAGGGCGGCACGCTCGCCTTCATG
>JBJHDJ010000470.1:0-2302 GCA_050486485.1 Porticoccaceae bacterium | reverse complement strand
GCCTTTATCGAGACCAACGCCTTGTCGGTGGCCAATCTGGACGTGTAGATCCGCTGCGCCACCCGTAGGGGGCAGGTTAGCCACAGGCGTAACCCACCATCCGCCCCATCTGGCCGCACGGTGTGATGGGTATCGCTTCGCCCGACCCATCTACGGGACACCTCGTGGAATTGTCGCAGCGTGGGGTGGGTTAGCCGCAGGCGTAACCCACCAGCCAACCCATCATCAATCCTCGGAAAACTCACCGGCTTCGATCTCGATATCGCCGCCGCCCCAATCCGAGGGCAACAACCCCGCCCGCACATAGCGATGAAATGACGACCACGGCCAATCAGCCACCCTACCCACATAACCATGCTTGCGAGGGTTGTCGTGAATGTAATGAACATGCTGAAGCAGGTCATCATCATTGCGTATCCGGTGTTCCCAATAACGCCGTTGCCAAATACCCCGCTCCCACCGGCGCTGCCGGCTAGCCGTGATGCGTTCCTTGCGGGGGAGACCCCGGGAAAAACCGGTCTTTATCAACCGCCAACGCAGTGAATAATCGGCATCCCCCTGTGGCAGGGTGCACAAGGCATGGAGGTGATCAGGAAGAATCACGATTGCGTCGATACGCCAGGGATATCGATGCATGACGGTGGTGAAGCTCGCCCTCAACAGATCGACATGCGTGGTCAACAACGCGGCGCGGCGATTAGCCAGATTGAGGGTAAAGAACCAGGTGGCCCCAGGGGTGTTGTCACGACGGTAGGTGGGCATGATCAGCAATCCATTGCATCGGCTCCATGGTACAGCGGGCTGGAGTGTGATGGGAATTATTGAGCCAACCGCATTCCACGATTGGCTGTGGTGATGGGTATCGCTTCGCCCGACCCATCTACGGGGCAGCTCGTGGAATTGTCCCAGCGTAGGGTGGGTTAGCCGAAGGCGTAACCCACCATCCGCCCTATCTGGCCGCACTGAGGTGATGGGTATCGCTCCGCTCAACCCATCCTACAGGGCGCTCTGTAGCAGCATCGAAGAGACGGCCCGTAGGGGGCAGGTTAGCCGAAGGCGTAACCCACCATCCGCCCTATCTGGCCGCACAGTGTGATGGGTATCGCTTCGCTCGACCCATCCTACAGGGCGCTCTGTAGCAGCATCGAAGAGACGGCCCGTAGGGGGCAGGTTAGCCGAAGGCGTAACCCACCATCCACACCATCTCCTGCCAATGGGCTACAGAAGCTCCCGTTGCCGAGCCTTGATCCACGCTTCAGCCGCCTGGGTAAGGGCCTTGCTGTCTCCTTTACCCGTATCCAAAGCTTCCCCGAACACCACCGTGATGGTGCCGGGGTATTTCAGATAGCGCCGCGCTGGCCAGCACTTGGCGGCATTGTGGGCCACCGGCACGATGGGCACGCCGGCGGCGATGGCCAGGGCGGCGCCGCTGCGGGCATATTGCCCGTACTCGCCGTAATTCATGCGGGTGCCTTCCGGGTACACGATCACGCTGTTGCCCGCCGCCAGGCGGCGCTGGCCCTGCTCCATCACATCGCGGATCGCCTGCCGGGGGTTGGAGCGGTCGATGGCGATGGGTTTTACCGATGCCAGGCCCCAGCCGAAAAAGGGAATCTTCAATAACTCCTTCTTGAGGATGGTACTCACCGGCCGCAAATGGCGCTGCAGGTAGAAGGTTTCCCAGGGGGACTGGTGATTGCTGAGTACCACAAAGGGGGTGGGGGGTAGGTTATCCGCGCCAATGACCCGCACTCGCACGCCACAGCACAGCCCGAGCCACAGCAGAATCAGGGCGTTGCCCGTGGTGGCCAGGGTCTGGCGGGCCGAAAGGGGCAACAACATGCCCACCGTGCAGCTAAGCAGGCTGAACAGGGTAATGAACAGCCAGTAACCGCCGTAGAACAGGGTGGCGCGCAGGCCAAGCCACAGCTTTTTCATGGCCTGTCATCCTCGGCGCTGGGTCGTGCCAGCAAATAGTCCGCGCAATCCGCCAGCGTGTCGAAAATCCGCAGGCTGTCCAGCAGGGGATGAGCCGATGCCCTGAGTTTCTGTTCCGTGCCCCGGCCCTTGCCGGTGCGCACCAGGAACGGTTGGCAACCCCGCGCCAGGCCCGCCTCAAGATCCCGCAAACTGTCCCCCACCACGGCGGCGCCGGCAAGGGGGACGCGGAGGTCCGCCGCCAGTCGATCCAACAGGCCGGGCAGGGGCTTGCGGCAGGAACAGCCGTCATCCGGCTTGTGGGGGCAATGGTAGATGGCGGCGATATGCCCGCCTTTCGCCGCCACCAGCTCCCGCAGCCGCT
>JBJHDJ010000469.1:0-2308 GCA_050486485.1 Porticoccaceae bacterium | reverse complement strand
CGGCTGGACCCTGTACAACACCATCGAGCAGTACATGCGCGGCCAGCAGCGCCGCCATGGCTACAAGGAAATCCGCACGCCGCAGATCGTCGATCTCAGCCTGTGGCAGAAATCCGGCCACGCCGACAAGTTCGCCTCCGGCATGTTCACCCTGGAGGCGGAAGAACGGGATTTCGCCATCAAGCCCATGAACTGTCCCTGCCATGTGCAGGTGTTCAACCAGGGCCTGAAAAGCTACCGGGAGTTGCCCCTACGCCTGGCGGAGTTCGGTTCCTGCCACCGCAACGAGCCGTCCGGCTCATTGCACGGTATCATGCGGGTGCGGGGCTTCACCCAGGACGACGCCCACATCTTTTGCACCGAGGCCCAGATCCAGCCCGAGGTGTCGAGTTTCATCGACTTTCTCCACGAGGTCTACCGGGACTTTGGGTTTGACGAGGTGATCTATCGCTTGTCCACTCGCCCTGAACAGCGGGTGGGCTCCGACGCCATTTGGGACAAGGCCGAGAAGGCCCTGGCGGACGCCCTCGACAGCAAGGGCCTGCCCTGGGAACTGTTGCCCGGCGAGGGCGCCTTCTATGGCCCCAAGATCGAATTTTCCCTCAAGGACTGCATTGGCCGGGTGTGGCAACTGGGCACCATTCAGGTGGACTTCTCCATGCCCGGACGGCTCGACGCCCAGTATGTGGCGGAGGATGGCTCGCGTCAGGTGCCGGTGATGCTGCACCGAGCCATTCTGGGTTCCTTCGAGCGCTTCATCGGAATTCTCATCGAGCACTATGAAGGGGCATTCCCCACCTGGTTGGCTCCCGAGCAGGTGGTGGTGATGAATATCACCGACAATCAGGCGGATTATGTACGCCAGGTCACGGATGCATTGCAAAACAAGGGCTTCCGGGCCATAAACGACTTGAGAAACGAGAAGATCGGCTTTAAAATCCGCGAGCACACGATTCAGCGCATTCCCTACCTGGTGGTAGTGGGTGATCGCGAGGCTGAAACCGAGACCGTGGCCGTTCGCACCCGCACGGGCGAGGACCTTGGCACCATGACCCTGGATGCCCTGGTGGAGCGCCTGAACAGCGATGAACAGGGCCGCGGTCGTTTTCATAGATAGGCAGGAGAAACACTATTAAAAAAGATTACGCCAAAGGGCGGGCCAAGCGGGCGCGCATCAACGACGAAATTGATGTCTCCCAGGTCCGTTTAATCGGCGCCGATGGCAGTCAGGTTGGCATTGTCAGCCTGCAGGAGGCGCTCGACGCCGCCACCGCGGCAAACCTCGACCTGGTGGAGATCTCCCCTGACGCGGAGCCGCCAGTCTGCAAGGTGATGGATTACGGCAAGAAGCTTTTTGAACTGAAAAAGCAGCAGGCCGCCCAGCGCAAGAACCAGAAGCAGACCCAGGTCAAGGAAATGAAATTTCGCCCAGGGACGGACGAAGGGGACTACAAGATCAAGTTGCGCAATCTTGTCAGGTTCCTCGAAGGTGGGGACAAGGCCAAGGTAACCCTCAGGTTCCGCGGCCGGGAAATGGCCCACCAGGAGCTCGGTATGGAAATGATGAAACGCATCGAGCACGACTTGGAAGAGATAGGCACGGTCGAGCAGTTTCCCAAGATGGAAGGGCGACAGCTCATCATGGTCATCGCTCCCAAAAGCAGGAAGAAGTAGCAACAGCGTACCGCGCTCAGCCTGTGGCTGGCTGACCGGGCGCTTTCTTCCCACAACACACACTCCCAGTGGAGATTTGAAATGCCAAAAGCCAAGACACACAGTGGCGCCGCCAAGCGCTTCAAGAAAACCGCCGCGGGCTACAAGCACAAACATGCTTTCCGCAGCCACATCCTCACCAAGATGTCCCAGAAGCGCAAGCGCAACCTGCGGGGCACCAGCATCATGAATGCGTCCGACAAGCCCCTTGTCGACCGCATGCTGCGCGTATAACGGGAGGAGACTGGCATGGCTCGTGTTAAGCGGGGCGTTACCGCCCACCGTCGTCACAAGAAAGTTCTCAAGCAGGCCAAGGGCTACTATGGCGCCCGCAGCCGCGTCTATCGCGTTGCCGTACAGGCGGTCACCAAGGCTGGCCAGTACGCGTTTCGCGACCGCCGCGTCAAGAAGCGCACCTTCCGTACCCTGTGGATTGCCCGTATCAACGCCCAGGCCCGCGCCGAAGGGATCACCTACAGTCAGTTGATCGCCGGTCTGAAAAAGGCGGGTATCCAGCTCGATCGCCGGGTGCTGTCCGACATTGCCATCCACGACAAGGCCGCCTTTGCGTCCATCGTCGACAAGGCAAAAGCCG
>JBJHDJ010000468.1:0-2314 GCA_050486485.1 Porticoccaceae bacterium | reverse complement strand
CTATAAAACGAGTCAGCCACTGGCGGCTCGGTTATTCTGTCAGAACGCCGAGGATCAGCAGTTGCTGGTCTCCAGAGGTCTTGTGCCCGAGGATCGCTTGACCCTATTGCCCGGCTCCGGGGTTGATCTGGTGCGTTTCAATCCTACCCTGTTGCAGCCCCATGGCGGGTCATTTCGCTTTCTGTACGCCGGGCGCATGCTGGCGGACAAGGGGTTATATGAGTTGATCGAGGCGTTTCGGGGGATTGAGGAGCAAGGGGCAGGGGGCAAGGGGCACAGTGGCGGGGAGGGAAGTGCGTCGCCGATGGCCTGCGAGCTTTGGTTGTGTGGGTTCGCGGATGTGCCGAATGTGTCGGCCATCTCGCGGGAGACACTGGAGGAGTGGGGGCGCTTGCCGGGTGTGACTTGGCTGGGGCCATCGGATGCCATGGAGACGGTGATGGCGCAGGTGGATTGCGTGGTGTTGCCGTCCTATCGTGAGGGTCTGCCGCGTTCGCTGCTTGAGGCTGGCGCCATGGGTTTGCCGGTGGTGGCGACCGATGTGCCTGGTTGCCGCCATGTGGTGAAGCAGGGGGTTAACGGTTTGTTGTGCGAGGCGCGCAATGCCCTGTCATTGCAGGAGGCTATGGCCGCTGTAATGGCGTTGTCTTCCGATGAACGGAGGGAAATGGGTGACCATGGTCGCCGGCTCGTGGAGGAAAATTTCAGCGAAGCCGTGGTGGTCGTGGCCACCCTGGCCGCGGTGGATAGTGTGGCGAGAAAGGTGTGATGGGTATCGCTTCGCTCAACCCATCCTACGGGGCGCGTTGTGCCGATGGGGTAAACCACACCACGGCTCGTCGTGTCGCGGTGCTCAATGGTGGGTATCGCTTCGCCTACCCTACCCAACCGGGTGATGCGTAGGGTGGGTTAGCCGTAGGCGTAACCCACCATTACCTGCCCTGTGGCCTCACATTGGCTCAGGGCAGTGGCTACCCATCCCTGTGCCATCTATTCACTCGACGATCATTCATTCCGGCTTAACTACGGGTTTTTCTGGCGAAATCCACAACCCGCTTAACATAATAATAGGGTATCAACAGACTGGATTTGGGCTGGTATCTTTCGCGGATATAGGCGGGGGAGGGCAGTAGGTTTTCGCGGATATACCTGAATTTGGCCGCAAGCCCCCTTTGCTCGGCAAAATCCCTGCGATAGTTTTCCCAGGGTTTTTCCAGGTCGCCCATGGTATCCGGTTCTACTTGTGCCTGGCGATTCAGGGCCTCTAAAACCGAAAGGGAGAGTTTCGAATCCAGCAATTCATGCATTGCCGTCAAGGCATCCAGTGCGATGGCTGATACCTGTTTTTTACTCGTCAGAGTCAAGAACCGCCCCCATTCCTCGTCGCTCATGGCATCGCCGAGGACTTTCAGATCATACAGCCAGATCAGTCTGTCCTGGGTGCCATGGGGTTTGTTGGCAATGCGGTGAAGTGCCCCGTGGAGCAGGGCATAGGGCCTGTCAAGGACGCGGATCGGAATATCATCCATAGATAAGATGATGGTGTTTTCCATCAACTCATCGAATGGGAAGCGGCTACCCAACCACAGGTTGTTGCACAGGCTGTTGTGGATGTCGAGAAAATTTCGAATCCCTCCTGGCAGGTTCTTGCCGCACTCGAATTGCAAACCCACCAGTTCCCCTTCGAGGGCAAAGCTTTTTTCATAGCCTTGCCCTGACAATAATGACCATACCTGGTGTGTCACAGGCTTGCTGGCAAAGAGCAGGTCGCAATCACAGCGGTTTCTGTGGTGGGATTGCTGATAATACTGGCGAGCGATGGCGTCGCCCTTGAGAATAATAAATTCCAGTCCCGCCTGGTGGAGTAGGCGGAAAATCCGCAGGTTTTCCTTGTCCCTGACCAACTGCCGGGCCCTCTGACCCATGTCCATGCCGCGCAAGGTTTCCTGAAAAACAGAGTCACATTGTTCCAGGGCACCGGATTGATTGAGTTTGTAGCGCAGGAGCGAAGTCACTCCCTCTGTTTCCGCATTGCGACAAAACTGATCAATCTGGCGGGCATCCAGGGTGTACAGGCCGTCGGGTACTTCGCCGTTGAGAATGTCGGCTAGCTGCGCCCTGAAGCTGTCAATGTCATTACCTTCCATATACCACTACAGCAATGGCTCTGCGGCAGGAATGAAAGCTGCTGGTACATTGTGCCACGCTGCTTGAACCTTTAGTGCTTGATATCCCTTTTGACATGGTATTCGATCTCGTGGGTGAGGGCGATGTCGCCGACTTTCTTGTCGTAGGTGCTGACGATCACCGTCAC
>JBJHDJ010000467.1:0-2316 GCA_050486485.1 Porticoccaceae bacterium | reverse complement strand
ACCCTGCCCAACGGCGACGTGGAGGAGCGCCACACCGTGGGGGGCCACACCCTCGTCACCCACACCAACCGCACCGCGGGCAGTCCCGGCACCATCAAGACAAGATACCTGCACAAGGACCACCTGGGCAGCGTGACGGTGATCACCAACGAGAGCGGGGCGGAGGTGGAAGCCTTCAGCTTCGACCCCTGGGGCAAGCGGCGGGCCATGAGCCTGACCCAGCTGCAGGCCATCCTGGGCAACTGGAGCACCCTCACCACCTACCAGCGGGGCAACCTCACCATCCCGGCCCTGACCCTCACCAGCCTCACCACCCACAAAGGCTTCACCGGCCACAACCAGCTCGACGGGGTGGGGCTGATTCACATGGGCGGGCGGGTGTATGATGCGGAGATCGGGCGGTTTTTGAGTGCCGATCCGTTTGTCGGAGACACCACCAACCTGCAGGCCCTCAACCGCTACACCTATGTGGAAAACAACCCGCTGAGCTATACCGATCCGAGCGGGTATTTTCTGAACAAGCTGGTGAAGGGGGTGAGCCGGGCGCTCAAGAAAGCGGTCAGTGCCGTGATCCAGTTCGAGCGGGACCTGCGGCGCAAGATACTGCGGGCCATCGGGAAGGTGGACGGGTTATCCACCATCATCAGTGTTGGGCTGAACTTTATCCCCGGGTGTCAGGCCTGGTGCAGCATGAGTTTCAACGCGGCGATGATGGATGCCAACGGGGGGGCCATAGCGCAGATTGTCAAAGGGGCGGCCATAGGCTATATCGCCTACGGCGGGCCGGGATTTGATGGCGGCATGATGGGAGTCATCACCAGGGGCATGAACAATATGGCGCGCACCGGCGTTAGCCTGGCCATGGGTGGCGCGACGGCCAAAGCCCAGGGTGCCAAGTTTATTGATGGGGTCAAGGGCGCGGCGGTAGGGATGGGGCTGGCTGGCATAGGCCGGGGTATGAAGGCATCCTATGATTTGGGCACCAGTCTGATGACAGAGATTGGCCATGAACTGCGAACCTTGGTTGCTGTCAGGGCGCCCAATCAGGGTTATGTCGAAGTAACCGAGATTGGCGGATCACCCATGCCGTTCACTTCGGCACCGGCATTGTTGGCGCCGCAGCCTACGGGGTACTATTCCGTGGCAGCAAATCATCCGCGCGGTGGTTTGGAATATTCGGGTGGCAACTGGGGAATTGTCGGACTAAAGAGCGGGGAGGATGTGGCCAGATGGGCCATGGTTACAAGTACTGCACCTGTATTACTTGCTCCGTGGCCAGGTGTCGCTTGGCGTGGATATCTGGGGGCTAGAGCATGGCTTGCTTCTGGATCTAATGCAGCGAAAGTTTCACGAGGATTTTGTGGGATGATTGCCTTGTGTGAAACTTTAAGAGGAAATCCGGTCGATGATTATCTCAAGGACGCCGCCAGCGCTGAATCTAGAAGGCGAGCCGCAGAGATGGGACGTCCAATTACAAATAGCTTAATGAAATGAATTCTGAAGGTCGTGATAATCCTGAATCCACCAGTTTTTATCAAGCTTGGGAAGCTGCATGTTTACATTATAAAAGTGGTGATAAAAAATCTGCATTGTCAATTTTTTTAGATTTGGCGAATGATGGATGGGTCGATTCCTATGTTGAGATTGGTAATATCTATGAGCTAGGTGGGGGTGGGATTACAAAAAATCTTGATTTGGCCATGCAGTGGTACTCGAAAAGCATTGAAGAGGGTAAAGATGCAGATGCCTGCGTAGCATTGGGGCATATGTATCTCTGTGGGAGAGGTACTGATCAAGATTATAGAAAAGCCTACTACTATTTCTCTAAGCCCGGGAATGAAAACGTGGCATGTGGTTACTTTGCCCTTGGATACATGAATGAGTTTGGGTTTGGTATTCCTAAAAATTCTGTTGGAGCAATCGAGTTGTATGAGAAGGCCTTAGAAAAAGGGCATATTCTAGCTCTTATGAGAAAGGGGCTTGTTGAAATCAAGTCAGGAATATTCCTCAAAGGTATAAAAAATTACCTGAAGGGTGCCTTTTTGAGTATTAAAGCATTATTAAGAAACCCAGATAATCGCATGTTAAGGATACGCTAAGCAAGGGGTGTCCCGATGTCCCGTCCAGCGTCCACCAGTGGCTTGGGTGACAGATTTCAAGGCTGTTTTCGATGGAAGTGGCGAAAAATCAGCCTTTGCTCTTTAGAAAAAATGTGACCAAAAAATGTGACAGATTTATTTTTCGGTGAAAAATGTGACATGAAAAATGTGACAGATTTATTTTTCGGAGGTGGTGTCCCGTCCAGCGTCCACCAGT
>JBJHDJ010000466.1:0-2332 GCA_050486485.1 Porticoccaceae bacterium | reverse complement strand
CGAACCCCTGCTGGAAGTGATCGCCCTGACCAAGGTCTACGGCGGACTGCGGGCGGTGGACGGCATCAGCTTCGCCATCCAGCCGGGTATCTGCTTCGGGTTGCTGGGACCCAATGGCGCCGGCAAGACCACCACCATCGAAATCATCGAGGGCATCACACCGCCCACCAGTGGCGAGATTCGCTACCGGGGCAAGCCCCGGGACAGAACCTTCGCCGAGCGCTGCGGCATCCAGTTTCAGGCCACTGCACTGCAGGATTTCCTCACGGTTCGCGAGGTCCTGCAATTGTTCGCCAGCTTCTACCGCCACCCCCTGTCCATTGCCGAACTGGTGGTGTGGTGCGAGCTGGGAGAGTTTCTCGACCGCGAGGCCAACAAACTGTCCGGTGGCCAGAAGCAGCGGCTGCTGCTGGCCCTGGCGCTGATCAACGATCCCGAGATCGTCTTTCTCGACGAGCCTACCACCGGCCTCGACCCCCAGTCCCGACGGCGATTCTGGGAACTGATCCGCGAGATCCGCAGTCGCGGCAAGACCATCGTCCTCACCACCCACTACATGGACGAGGCGGAACTGCTGTGCGACGAACTGGTGATCATCGATCACGGCCGCATCGTCGACCAGGGCTCGCCGCGCCAGTTGCTGGACAGGCACCTGCCCCACAAGCGGGTGTGCATCGCCCGCCCCGGCGGCGGTTTCGACGCCACCCGGCTGGGGGGCGAGATACAACTGGTGGACGACGAGTTGGAAATCACCACCACCTCCGTGGAGGAAACCCTGCAGCAACTGATCCACCAGCATGTCGACCTGTCCAGCCTGCGGGTTCGCAACCCGACCCTGGAGGATCTGTTCATCAAGCTCACCGGTCACCAGTTGCGGGACTGACTGGAAATTCAAAAATATTTCTACGTATTTTTAAAAGGTTGCAAATAGATCATGAAGTCATTTCTGGCTGTTTTGGTGGCCCGCAACAAGGAATACTACCGGGACAAGGGCTCCCTGGCCTGGGCTTTCCTGTTTCCCCTGCTGGTGATCGTGGGCTGCGCCCTGGTGTTCTCCAACCCGGACAGTTCTGTCTTCCGGGTGGGGATACACGGGGAGATTGCCGACCCCGGCGCTCTGGCCTTTCTCGACAGACCCTATATCCGCGCGGTGCCCTTCCAGCAGCTTGAGCGGGGCATCGAGCGCACCCAGTACCACCAGCTCGACCTGTTGCTCAGCAGCGAGGGCGGCAACCGCTACTGGATGAACACCGAGTCCGGCGCCAGCGCCGCCAGCGAGCAATTGCTGCTGAGCCTCACCGGCGAGTTTCAGCGGGAAGCCATCAGCGGTCGCAAGATCCGCTATGTGGACTGGGTGATACCCGGCGTGCTGGGCATGAACCTGATGTTCGGCGCCCTGTTCGGCGTCGGCTATGTCATCGTCCGCTACCGCCACAATGGCGTGCTCAAGCGCCTCAAGGCCACGCCGTTGACGGCCTTTGAGTTCCTCGGCGCGCAACTCGCCTCGCGGCTGATAATCGTGGTGCTGGTCAATGGCCTGATCTTTGTCGGCTGCGTGCTGCTGCTGGATCTGATCGTGCTGGGGAGCTTCCTGACGCTGCTGGCGGTGACCGTCCTGGGAGGCTTTTCGATGGTCGCCCTGGGGCTGCTGATCGCCAGCCGCACCGCCAACGAGGAACTCGCCGGGGGGCTGCTGAATATCGCCACCTGGCCGATGATGTTCCTGTCGGAGGTGTGGTTCAGCCTCGACGACGCGCCGGGCTGGATGCAGCGCCTGTCGGATTTCCTGCCCCTCACCCATATCGTCAAGGCATTCCGCTCGGTGATGATCGAGGGCGCGCCCCTGGTGGAGGTCGGCCACCACCTGCTGTGGCTGGCGGTGATGACGGTGCTGACCATGGTGCTGGCCGCCAGCCTGTTCCGCTGGCACAAGCGCTGAAGGCGGGAGGGCTTCCAGGCTCGCCCCCCGGGCTGGGCTATAGTTTACCGGAGCCACTCCTGACCGGGGTCTCCAGCCATGTACCACCGAGCCCATGGAGCCGTGCTGTCCCTGGCGGCGTGCCTGCTGCTGGCGGGCTGCGGCACGGCGCCCACGCGCACCTACCCCCTCGGGGAGGCGGGCCAGCCGTGCCTAGACCTTTTCGTCGCCGCCGACAGGGCCGCCGCCGAAGCTCGGGTCAGCGATGCCGGGGCGGCGAGAATCCCTGGTTTTCCCTGGCTGCGCACGGATCGCTTCCTGGCGTCCTTCCGCAGCGAAGTCTCGGACCCTGAATCCTTCCGGGACTGGCTGGCGCGGCTGGCGGAGCTCGACCGCGAGGCCCGTCTCGTGGAA
>JBJHDJ010000465.1:0-2335 GCA_050486485.1 Porticoccaceae bacterium | reverse complement strand
GTCCCAGGCCCCGGCTTCGCGGGTCTGGCGGTCGAGGTTGTCGAGAAATCCGCCCAGGGCGCCGGTGAGTTGAAAGTCGTCCTCCAGGATATGGGTGTGACCGTCGAACTGGCGGGCGGCGGCGAGAGCGTCCAGATGACTGAGCCAGCAGCCCTGCTTGGCGGCGCTCAGGGTGCAGCCGGCGATGCCTTCGACGAGGGCGGCGCCATCGACGGCCTCCAGGCGCCGGTAGCGATCCGCCAGGCCATGCTGGCGAAGCTGTTCCTCGCAGCGCTGGCGGCGCTCCGCCGAGCGGGCGAGATTGATATACAGGCCCTGCAGGGCGGTTTGCGTGGCCGCGCCGCTCACCCCGTCCCCCGCTGGGGGATGTGGGCGCGCAGATCCCGGCCGATACGGCGGACCAGCCCCGGCCAGTCGCCGATGCCGCTTTGCCGGTACACCCTGGCGCCGGGGTACCAGGGGGTGCGCTCGCCGTCCCCCATCCAGCGCCAGTCGGGGTTTTTCTTCAGCATCACCCACAGGGGCTTGCCCATGGCGCCCGCCAGGTGGGCCACGGAGGTGTCGCAACTGAGCACCATGTCGAGCTGGGCCACCGCGTGGGCGGTGTCGGCGAAGCTCTTGAGGTGCTCGCCGAGATCCACCAGGTGCTTCCCCAGCCCGGCGCTGGCGATATCGTCGCGGTCGGAACCCACTTGCAGGGAATACCAGGTGACGCCGGGCATGGCCAGCAGGGGAGCGAGAGCCTGCAAGGGGATCTTCTTGTTCTGGTGGTCGAAGCCGCTGTCGCTGGCGCCCCACACCAGGCCGATATTGAAGGTTTTCGGGTTGGGCTTGAACAGGGGCTTGTCCCTGGGCGGGGCGCTGAGGTAGGGGGTGAAATCGTCCAGGGCGCGCAGCTCCGGGTCCAGGTGATGGGGGATGCTCAGCAGCGGCAATTGGACATCGAAGTCCGGCAACTGGAAGACATTTTCCGAGACCGCGTCGAGGCCGAAGCTGTGGCTGAACAGCTTGCCAAGGCCGGGCCGGCACCACATCACCAGGCGCCCGGCCCTGGCCTTGATCAGCGGCAGGAAGCGGGCGAACTGGAGATTGTCGCCAAAGCCCTGTTCGGTGTGCACCAGCAGGGTCTTGTTGCTGAGGTCCTCCCCCCGCCAGGCGGGGCGGTCGAAGATGGGGTACAGATCCTTGCGGTGCTGCACCATTTCCTTCACCTCCATGCGCCACTCGAACTCCCGCAGGGCGCTGGGGTAGTCCTCCTGGTGAAAGCAGGTGAGGGCCAGGCCAAAGTGGGCGTCGGGATCATTGGGTTTCAGGCCGAGGCTCTGTTCCAGCAGGGCGCGGGAGCGGTCGTAGCGCCCGGCCCGGCGGTAGGCCTTGGCCAGGCCGCGCAGCAGGTCGGGGCGGGTTTTGAGCTCCAGCCCGCGGCGGTAGCAGGCGGTGGACATCTCGAACTCGTCCATCTCCCCCCAGGCCTTGCCGGCATTGGCCCAGGCGTCCACCAGGCCGGGGTCGAGGGCAAGGGCCTTTTCATGGCAGGCGATGGCGGCGGGGTTGTCCTTCAGCTCGTTGTGGCAGGCGCCGAGATTGGTGAGGGCGCGGGCGAAGCCGGGGTCGTGTTGGACGGCGCTCTGGAAGGCGTCCCTGGCCTCGGGGATCTGGCCCAGATGATAGAAATAGACCCCCAGCTCGTTGTGGATCACGGCGTTGCGGGGCTCCAGCACCAGGGCCTGGCGGAACAGGGCGAGCGCCTGTTCCCGCTCGCCACGGCCATTGGCGGCGAGGGCTTCCCTGAGGAGCTGGCTGGCGGTGGTTTCGCCGGTGGCTGTTTGTCCGCTCATGGTGTTGTTCTTGAATCCAGTGTGTAGCGCATTATCAGTGCATGGTTGTGGGGTGAATGGCACTGCATTAAGCCTGAAATGTGCATTCCTTCTCCCTTGTGGGGAGAAGGCCAGGATGAGGGGAAAGCGGCGGAGCCGCTTGATTGCTTGCGCAAACGCCCTCTCCCCGGCTCTCTCCCGCTCGCGGGAGAGGGAGAAAACCGCGCCGAAACGCTTCCCTCAACACATCCTGCCCCTGTCCTGCCACGACCGTGATCTCAGGCCTGTAGGGTGGGTTAGCCGCAGGCGTAACCCACCATTGCATCCCGCTTGGGCGGAACAAAACGATGGGTATCGCTACGCCCGACCCATCCTACCCCTGTCCCGCCACGACCGTGATCTCAGGCCTGTAGGTGGGTTAGCCGCAGGCGTAACCCACCATTGCATCCCGCTTGGGCGGAACAAAACGATGGGTATCGCTACGCCCGACCCATCCTGCCCCTGTCCCGCCACGACCG
>JBJHDJ010000464.1:0-2346 GCA_050486485.1 Porticoccaceae bacterium | reverse complement strand
GAGAGCGGACCGAGTCGCGCAGTGGTTTTTCAGAGGTTCCCAAGACCAATAAGGATAACAATATGATTGCACTCAACCGCCGCCGTGTCCGGGGGCTGGTGTCCTGGCTGGGGCTACCGCTGGCCCCGGGCTGCGGGACAGCTCTCGCACTGGATCCCCTGTCGGATGGGTTTCAGCAGGGCACCCAGTTCACCCCCCTGACCCGGATCGATCCAACCAATGTCGGCAGCCTGGAATTGGCCTGGGAATACCGCACGGGGGATTTGCCACCGGATGACTTTCACGGCCTGGTGTCGTTCCAGGACCACCCGCGGCTGGTGGAGGGCAATCTGATCGTGTGCACCGCCTACCGCAAGCTGATCGCCCTGGATCCGGCCACCGGCGCGGAGCGCTGGGTGTTCGACCCCGGCGGCCGCGACGCCCAGTCCACCAAGAAGTGCCGCGGCGTCGGTGTCTGGCGGGATCCGCAAGCCGCCGCCGGGCAACACTGCGCCACCCGTATTTTCATCGGTGGCGACGACTACCGGCTGTTCGCCATCGATGGGCGAAGCGGCGCCCCCTGCGAGGATTTTGGCGACAACGGCGTGGTGGACATGCCCACCAGCAACCCGGTGCTGTGGCCCGGCGAGGTGTCCGCCAATTCCGACCCGGCGGTGGTCAACGATGTGGTGGTGGTGGGCTCGGCCGTATCCGATCTGCTGCGGGTCGATGCCCCCAGCGGTCGGGTGCTGGCCTACCACGCCCGCGGTGGCGAATATCTCTGGCAGTTCGATCCGGTTCCCCGCGACCCGCGCGACCCCGCCATGGCCACCTGGGGCAAGGGTACCGACGGCTTTGGCCACGGCAATGTGTGGAGTTCCATGGCGGTGGATGAGGAGCGGGATCTGGTATTCCTGCCCACCACCAGCCCCTCCGACGACTACTACGGGGGCGAGCGTCCCGGCGACAATCTCTACACCACCTCCGTGGTGGCCCTGCGGGGCGCCACCGGCGAGGTGGTGTGGCACCAACAACTGGTGCGCCACAATGTGTGGGATTACGACATCCCCACCCGCCCGGTGCTTATCGACTACCCGGTGAATGGCAGCCCGGTGCCGGCGCTGGTGCAGAACACCAAGATGGGCATGATCTTCGTGTTCCACCGGGAGACCGGCGAGCCCCTGGTGCCCCTGGTGGACAGGCCGGTACCCCAGGAACCCGCGGTGCCCGGCGAGGTGCTGTCCCCCACCCAGCCTTTTCCGGAGGGCATGCCCCTGGTGGCGCCCCACGGATTCACCCCGGAGGATGTCTGGGGTTTCACCTTTATCGACCGCTGGTTGTGCCGCAGAAAGGCGCGGGAGCTGGTGCATGGTCCCATCTACACGCCGGTCTCCCTGCAGGGCACCATCGTCTTTCCCAGTATTGGCGGCGGCCCCAACTGGGGAGGCAGCGGTTACCATCCCGACAGTCACATCATGGTGGTGGCCACCAATCGCGTGCCCATGGTGGTGCGGCTGGTGCCCCGTGCCGAGGCCGGTGATCTGGAGGGCATGCGCATCGATCCCGGTGGCGCCATGCAGTTCGCCAACCAGGGGTCGCCCTACGCGGTGGAGGCAACCCCCCTGCTGTCGCCCCTGGGAGCCCCCTGTTCCGCGCCCCCCTGGGCGGCCTTGACGGCGGTGGATATCGTCAACAAGGAGATCGTCTGGGAGATCCCCCTGGGCAGTATCCGCAAAATTTCACCCATCCCCTTTGACTGGCATCTGGGCACTCCGGGAGCCGGCGGCCCGCTGGTGACCGCGTCGGGCCTGGTGTTCATCGGCTACGCCGCGGACAACCGCTTCCGCGCCCTCGACCTGCACAGCGGCGAGGTGCTGTGGCAGGCGGAGCTACCCGCTCCTGGCACCGCCAAGCCGGTCAGCTACGAGGTGGATGGCGAGCAGTTCGTGGTGATCGCCGCCGGCGGTCACAGCTTGTTTTCCCCCTATCTCGGCGACAGCGTGATGGCTTTTCGCCTGCCGCGGAAGCGAGACTGAACCCCATCGACTCAAGGAGAAGGCAAATGGACAAACCCTTTGACGGCAAGACCGCGGTGGTGACCGGCGGCGCCCGGGGACTGGGCCGCGCCATGGTGGAGCGCCTGGCGGGGGAAGGGGCCCTGGTGTTGTTCAACTACGCCACCAGCGCCGATGCGGCGCGGGATGTGGTGGAGACGGTCGCCGCCCGGGGCGGCAGGGCCGTGGCCCTGCGGGCCGCCCTGGGGGATATTTCCTCCATCGAGCGCTTCGCCGCCGACATTCGCCGCGAGCTGGGGGCAGAGGGGGGAGAGGAGGGCGGCCCCTGCCTGGATTTTCTGGTCAACAATAT
>JBJHDJ010000463.1:0-2348 GCA_050486485.1 Porticoccaceae bacterium | reverse complement strand
ACGCAAGCCAACCTGTCCCTGGTGGCGGCCCCCGCCAGCGTCGCGGAAGTGGTGCCAATCTCCCCAGCCATCGAGGACGACGACGAGAGGCGTCCCGACTGGCCGCCTCGACGCGGGGTGGCGAAGGCATCGCCTGGCATCGAGGGGGGGCTCAGGCACGAGACCAACCTCAACGCCACATTCACCTTCGATTCCTTTGTCGAGGGCAAATCGAACCAGTTGGCCCATGCCGCCGCCCGCCAGGTGGCGGAGAACCCGGGCGGTTCCTACAATCCCCTGTTTATCTACGGTGGCGTGGGGCTGGGCAAGACCCACCTGATGCACGCCGTGGGCAACGCCCTGCGCCAATCCAACCCCAACGCCAGGATTCTGTACCTCCATTCCGAGCGTTTTGTGGCGGACATGGTCAAGGCCTTGCAGTTGTCCGCCATCAACGATTTCAAGCGCTACTACCGCTCGGTGGATGCCCTGCTCATTGACGATATCCAGTTCTTCGCCGGCAAGGACAGGTCCCAGGAGGAGTTCTTCCATACCTTCAATGCCCTGCTTGAAGGCGGACAGCAGATGATTCTCACCTGTGACCGCTACCCCAAGGAGCTGAGTGGCCTGGAGGAGCGGCTCAAGTCGCGTTTTGGCTGGGGCCTGACCGTGGCGGTGGAGCCACCGGATCTGGAAACCCGCGTGGCGATTCTGATGAAAAAGGCTCGCCAGGCCAATACCGAGCTGCCACCGGATGCCGCGTTCTTCATCGCCCAGCGCATCCGCTCCAATGTCCGTGAGCTGGAAGGGGCCCTCAAGCGGGTGATCGCCAACGCCCACTTTACCGGGCGGGCCATTGATATCGATCTGATTCGGGAATCCCTCAAGGATCTGTTGGCGCTGCAAGACAAGCTGGTTACCATAGACAACATTCAGCGCACCGTGGCCGAGTACTACAAGATCAAGCTGTCCGATCTGTTGTCCCGGCGTCGCAGCCGGTCCATCGCCCGGCCGCGGCAGGTGGCCATGGCCCTCGCCAAGGAACTCACCAACCACAGCCTTCCCGAAATCGGCGAAGCCTTCGGTGGCAAGGACCACACCACGGTGCTGCACGCCTGCCGCAAGGTGAAGGAGCTGGAGGAAGCCGACAACGATATCAGGGAAGACATGAAAAACCTTTTGCGGTTGCTGACGACTTGATTTTCAAGGCATTGATTTAAAATAACTTTTTAAATTATAGCCTTTTAAAAGAACTTTGTTTGTGCCCGGGGTCGTGGGCGGGCACGCAGGGGCCATGAACGAAAAACACTGACACAGCCGGACGGACGAAACCCAGCCATGAAATTTACCATTTCCAGGGAAGCCTTTCTCAAGCCATTGCAACTGGTGGTGAGCGTGGTGGAGCGCCGGCAGACCCTGCCTGTGCTCTCCAATGTACTGATTCACCTCGACGGCAACCACCTGTCCCTGACGGGCACGGATCTGGAGGTGGAAATTGTTGGCCAGGCCCTGCTGGATCAGCCCGGCGAGGGCGGTGAAATCACCGTCCCCGCCCGCAAGTTGATGGATATCTGCCGCTCCCTGCCGGACAGGGCGGACATTCATTTCAACGATGACGGCGGTCGCATGCACATCACCAGTGGCCGCAGCCGCTTTACACTGTCCACGCTGCCCGCCAGTGAGTTTCCCACCGTGGAGGAGGGCGCCGGTCAGGTGGAGTTCAGCCTCGACAGTGGCACCCTCAAAAAACTGCTGGACGATACCGGCTTTGCCATGGCCCAACAGGATGTGCGCTACTACCTCAATGGCATGCTGTGGGAGGCCAGTGCCGGACTGTTGCGTGTGGTGGCCACCGACGGGCACCGGCTCGCCATGTCCAGCCAGGAGATGCCCTTCGACCTGCCTGAAAAGATCCAGGCCATTTTGCCCCGCAAGGGCGTGGTGGAGCTGTCCCGCATTCTCGACGATGACGAGGCCATTGCCGTGGTGATAGGCGGCAACCATGTCAGGGTTCAGGGTTCGGAATTCCGCTTCACTTCCAAGCTGATCGATGGCGCCTACCCGGATTACGAAAGGGTGCTGCCCCGAGGCGGCAACAAGTTTATCAATGGCGACAGGGAAACCCTGCGCCAGGCCTTTGCCCGGGCCGCCATCCTCTCCAACGAGAAGTATCGCGGTGTGCGGCTGCAAATCGATGCGAACCTGTTGAAAATCACCGCCAACAACCCGGAACAGGAAGAAGCCGAGGAGGAAGTGGTGGTGGATTACCAGGGCGATGGCGAACTGGAAATTGGCTTCAATGTCAGCTATCTGCTGGACGCCCTCAATGCCCTCAAGGGCGACACCGCCCGCATCAGCCTCACCGATGG
>JBJHDJ010000462.1:0-2349 GCA_050486485.1 Porticoccaceae bacterium | reverse complement strand
TCAGATCTTGACACCCATCTGCGCCCAGCGCTCGGGGGTGGCCCACACATATTCCAGATAGTGACCGACGAAATCCCTGGCATCCAGATACACATAGTTGAGGGCATCGCTGGAGCCCTCGAGCACCACTTTGTAGCCCTTTTCATCCACCCGCCGGCGGAAGTCGTCCCAGTGGTCGATGCGCATGCAGGTGTGGTGGAAGCGGATGCCATCGTCCTCCGGCAGGTGATCGGTGTAGACATCCACCAGCCCGGCCACCGGCTGGATCAGTTCGTACTGGAGGTTGTTGACCCAGATGAATGCCAGCTTGTAGGTGCCGGTGCCGCTGCCCCTGGGGGTGTTGATGGGCACCGTAACCTCGAAGCTGTTGATATCCTGTATTCCGGCCAGGTCGCGGAACTGGGCGATGGCCTTGTCGATGTCGCGGGTGATGTAGCCGTTCTGGTAGTGAATGCCTTCCAGCATGGTGGTATCTCCAGATGGTGAAGGCCTGTCGCGGCCTGGTGGAAAAATCGGGGCGGGTCCCCGGTGGCATGCCCTATGGTATCACTCGGACAGCTGTTGCAGCAGGCGACGAGCCGCGGATACACAGTGCCCGGCCCAGGCCGCGATATCCCGGCCAGACTCGACCCAGGCACGGGACGGCACTTCAAGGGAAGTGACCCTGTCCCTGGGCAAAACTTTCAGCATCTCCAGCAGGGGAAGTTCCCCTTCACCGGGTGGCAGGCGCCCGAACATGGCCTCGTCCATGTAATCCGGGTTGCTGGCTACCAGTGGGACATCGGACAGCTGTACATAGCCGATCAGGTCGGGATCCAGGGCGGCCAGATCCTCCATTCTGGAGCCGGATCGGAAAAAATGCATGGTGTCGATCAGCAGACGCAGATTGGGGCGGCGCAGCTCACCCAGGGCCGCGACGCCGGCGGCAAGGCCGCCGATCACGGAGGTGGGCGGCAGTTCCAGGGTGGTTTCCATGTCCAGTGCCTGGGCCATGTCCGCCAGCCTGCCGATTTGCTCCATGCCGCGCTGGAGGTCGGGGTCCATCACCACGGTATTGATGCGTGTCGTACCCAACTCGCGGAACAGCTCCATGTCGGCCTGGTAATCCGCCACCTCAACGCCAGGCCGAATGATCAGGCCCTCGCCCAGGGAGATGGAGACACCGCGATCGGCAATGGCAGCCCTGGTTTCGCGTCGCAGGCTCGCATCGTCCCTCAGTGACCAGGGCGCGCAGGTCCGGGGGCCAAAGGGCATGGAGTTCAGGCCAGTGGAAATGTGCCTGCAGCCCAGATCCCCCGCCAAATTGATGAATTGCACGGGCTGCAAGCTGAACACCGTCAGTGCTTCGATGCCGAGATGAACCATCAGCCTGTTTCTCCTAGGGTATCTGTTCGGTGTGCCTGGGGTTTTCCAGGGCTAGGCATCCGGCCATCAGTCAGCAGCCCCGTAGGGACGCAGCTTCCAGTCGGAGGTGTCCATGGCCGCCAGGCCAATGCTCACCGCGCCGTTTTCGTCCATCACTTCGCTCCAGCGCGCGGCGATGGTTTCAATGCTGTGCTCGCGGTCGGCGAAGCCACGGGTGCGCGCCATGTAGCAGCGCTGCACCTCGCCCCCCACCGAATCGATGCACTCCCCCGTCACCGGGCACGCCTCGTGGGCCAGGAAGGCCACCGCCGGCGACGACAGTTCAGGGGGCAGGTGCTCCCGGGCCTGGGCCAGCAGCGGCGAGTCCTCCTCCAGGGTGGAGATCACCAGGCGCGTGTAGCCGCCGGGGCTGACGGCGTTCACCAGGATACCGAGATCCTGGCCCTCCGCCGCCAGGGAGCGGGTGAGGGACCAGGCCCCGCCCTTGCTGGCGGCGTAGGCCACCTGATTGGCGAAGCCGGTCATGGAACTGGAGGTGATGTTGACGATGCGCCCGTAGCCCTGGGCCTTCATGTGGGGCCAGACAGCGCGGCTGCACCAGATGGAACCCATCAGGTTGATGTCGATATGGCGCTGGATGTCCCGGGGGCTGATGGTATCGAAGGGCGCCCCCACCGAAATGCCCGCGTTGTTGACCAGGATGTCGACCCGCCCGAAGGCTTCCAGCGCGGTGGCGACGATGGCCTCGGCACCCTCCGGGGTGGTGACAGAATCGGTGCTGGCCACCGCCCGGCCCCCGGCGGCGCGAATCTCCTCGGCCACCGCCTCGGCGCTGGCCATGCCCGGGTAGTGGCGGGCCTCCGGGTCACGGCCGATGTCGTTGACCACCACATTGGCGCCGCGGGCCGCCAGCAGCAGGGCATGGGCGCGGCCCAGGCTGGGATTGCCGCCGGCGCCAGTGACGATGGCGGTGCGATTGTCGAA
>JBJHDJ010000461.1:0-2354 GCA_050486485.1 Porticoccaceae bacterium | reverse complement strand
CGTCCATCCAGCGCGATCAGGGGGAGGGCCGCTATGTCAATGTCCGCGGCGCGCCATTGGAGTTTTCCAATGTCTCCCTAGACGGTGTGGTGCTACCCTCTCCGGATTCCGGCACCCGCGCCATCGACCTGGACACCATTCCCTCCGATATCATTTCCGCCCTGGAATTGACCAAGGCCATCACCCCGGACATGGACGCGGACGCCATCGCCGGCAACATCAACATCATCACCCAGGGCGCTCTCGACACCCAGGGCCGGGTGCTGCGGGGATCCGTGGTGGGTGGGCGCAACGAAAAGGGCAACGGCGATGTTTACCGGGGCTCCCTCACCTTCGGCGAGCGCATTGGCGGAATGGACAACCTGGCGATCCTGCTGTCCGCCAACTACAGCGAGACAAACCGGGTCACCGACAACATCGAGAACGACTGGTTCCTGGGCAACAATGGCCAGTATCTGGTGGAGGAGACGGCGTTCAAGGACTACGATCTGGTGCGCATCCGCAAAGGCCTGAGCGCGCGCCTGGATTGGCAGCCAAACGATGCCTCCCATATCTTCCTGTCCCACAATTTCAGCCGTTTCGAGGACGACGAGGTCCGCAACAATCTGATCGTCACCTGGGATCAGCACTCCGCGGACGCCGACTCCGAAGCAGGCACGGCGCGCAGCCGTTTTGACAAGGAGTTGCGCCTGCGCGAAGTGCACAAGACCATCAACGCCACCCAACTCGGCGGCCATGCCTTCCTCGGGGAGTTCAAGGTGGATTTCTCCGCTGCCTATACCTCCGCCGAGCAGAAGTACCCCAAGCGGGATTACCTGATGTATCGCTCCGGCTTCCGCCCGCGGGTTAGTTATTCCTTCGCCAACCCCAAGTTGCCCCAGTTCACGGTACTGGACGGCGCCGGCAACCCCATCGGCGAGAACTTCAGCTCCGCCGTCGTGCCCCCGCAGAGCTATGCCTTCCGGCGCTATGAAAGGCGCTTCGGTATCGCCGAGGAAACGGAACAGTCCTACGGGCTGAATCTCACCCACGATGGCGTCACACTGGGCAATGTCCTGTCAACCTGGAAGACCGGGGTGAAAATCCGCCTCAAGGAAAAAACCAACGACGAGGATCGCTTTCGCAACGCCGTTGGCGCCAACGCGCCGACCTATTCTCAGGTGGTCAGTTCGGCCCTGTCTCGCCCCTTTGATGGCACCTACAACAATGGCTCCAAGCTGAGCAACAGCTTCGTGGCGGACTACGGCTCCCTGCTGGAAGACGCCAATTACCTGCGCCTGGACGCGGCTTCTGTGACCGGGGATTTCGAGGCCGAGGAGGATATCTACGCGGTCTTCGGCATGAACACCCTGGAGTGGAGCAGCTCCACCCTGGTGCTTGGCGTGCGCATGGAAAACACCCGCACCAAGGGCGGCGCCTTCAGTTTCGACGACGAGACAGGCGATAGCTTGTGGCGCAGCGCCAGCAACAGTTACACGCGGTGGTTCCCCAGTGTTCACCTGCGCCAAGAGCTGGGCGCCGACAGTCTGCTACGGGCGGCCTACAGCACCGGCCTCAACAGGCCCAATTTCGAGCAACTGGCCCCCTTCGAGATCATCGAGGATCGTTCCACCGGATCCGGCACCGTGGAGCGTGGCAACATCGACCTCAAGCCCACCTACGCCCACAGCTTCGACTTGAGCTTTGAGCGCTATTTCGAACCCCTGGGCCTGTTCACCGCGGGCGCCTTCTACAAACTGCTGTCGGATCCCATTTTTACCGCTCGCAGCGAGATCACCAGCGGCGAGTTCGCCGGCTTCGATGTGGAGCAGCCCTTCAATGGTGACGACGGCAAGCTGTACGGTTTCGAGGTGGCGCTACAGAAATCCTTCGACACGCTTCCCGGGGCGCTTGGTGGCCTCGGGGTGATCGCCAATTACACCTTCAGCCGCTCCGAGGCGGAGCTGCCCTTTGGTATCGGCAAGACCGAACTGCCGGGCACCAGTCGCCATACCTACAACCTGGCGCTGCAATTCGATGTGGATCGCTTCAGCAGCCAACTTTCCTACAACTATCGGGACAAGTTCATCGACTCCTTCAATACCACTGACTCCTCGCTAAACATCTACTGGGATGAGCGGGAAACCCTGGACTTCATCGCCAGCTACCGCTTCAGCGACAGCCTGACCCTGTTCACCGAGGTCACCAATATCACCGATACCGGTGGCCTGCGTTATCAGGGCAACAAAAACCGGGTGTACGAACAGGAGAAATTTGGACGCACCTGGGTGTTGGGACTGCGCGGTTCCTTCTGAGATAAGTGAATGTTGCGATACCGGCGGCCCGCCAAGGCCGTCCGGTGCATTGTTGGAGTC
>JBJHDJ010000460.1:0-2354 GCA_050486485.1 Porticoccaceae bacterium | reverse complement strand
CAGCCAGATGGAGTGGTAGCGGCCCGAGTCGTATTCTTCGAGTTTGTCGGTGCCGAGGGGCAGCGTGGTGCGCAGGAATGCGGCGGGTTGAACGCTCATGCTTTTATCCTTTACCGATGGAAAGGGGTATCAATTATCACGGAAGGCAGGGGGCTGTCCACGGCTGGCGTGGAAAAACCCCGAATCCGGGCCCCGGCGTCAATACATGGTGAAATTCTATAGAGAAATTGGTGCCAGGTTGTAGGGGCTCGCCTGGCGCCCGAGTGGGTGGAAGCGCGGCAGGTCGGCAAAGTGGCTGTGGCTGCCAGCCGAGATACGGCTGGAGGATTGACAGGACGAGGGAGCGGGAACGGTTGACAACCGGGGCAGACATTGGATAGTGTGAACCTCGCTAACAAACCGACGAATGGTGGTTTGTCCAGGGCGTTTGGCAGCGGCGCCCCGCAAGGTGCGACAACCCTCTGGTGACCATGGGTATTATCATGAATAACTACAGCAAGATTGCCGAAGGCATTTATCTGGAAGGGCTCTGTGTCGACTACCGGCGCAATGTGATCTGGTACAGCGATGTCATCAAGGGGGGTATCCATGGCGTTACCCCCGAGGGCAAGCCGGTGGGATCCTTCAATGCCGGCCGCATGTGGACCGGTGGTGTGATGATGAACGAGGATGGCTCGGTGCTGTCCTCCGGACCCGGCGGCATCATGTGGAACAACCCGGATACCGGCGAATCGGGTTGGTTGCTCCACGAGATGGACGGCAAGGTGATCAACGGCATCAACGAAATGTGGCCCGATGGCACCGGGGGCATTTTTTTCGGCACCAATGATATCGAAAGGGTGGAAAAGGCCCAGCCGACGAGGCCTACGGCCATCTACCGGCTCACCGTGGACCGCCAGGTCATCAAGCTGGCGGACGGGGTCAACTTCTCCAACGGCATCGGCTACGACCCGCGGCGCAAAAAATTCTATTGCAGCGATACCTTCAATGTCGCCTGGGCCTGGGATGTGGAGGACGACCTCACGCTCGGCAACCGGCGAGTCCTGCTCGACAAGCAAGATTGCGACGGCCTGGCCCTGGACGCGGAGGGCAACATCTGGATCACCGGTTTCCGCTCCAGCGGCCGCATCACCCGGATCGCCCCGGACGGCACCGAACTCGCTCCCGTGGAAACCCCGGAGGGGTCCACCACCCAGATCCGCTTTGGTGGCCAGGACATGCGCGATTACTACATCAATGTCGTCCCGGCGGATGGTGGCGACAGCCTGAAAGATGGCAAGGAGCTGTCCAGCGGCTCCTGTCTCTACAAAGGCCGCTCTGACATCCCGGGTATGCCCATTGTTCCAGCCACCTTCAAGCTCCCGTGATGGGAGTGACACAGAACTGAAAACTGGGTGACAGAGACATTGCCGCACAGTGGTTGCTGGCCAGATGCACACCTGGTGCGGACAAATGCGAAATCGGTAGCCTCGATAGGGGCTGCTGTGCAGGCGGCGGCAACCATGAAAAGGAGTGAATCATGAATGAGATGAGTGAGCTGAACAGGGAAAAGGAACGGCCTGTACTGATACCCGTGGAACCCTATGTCTCGGAAGACTACGCCCGTCAGGAAAATGACAAGCTGTGGCCAAAGGTTTGGCAGATAGCCTGCCGGGAGGAAGAGCTGAAAAAGGTCGGTGACTATGTCACTTACGACATCCTCGATGAATCCATCATCGTGGTGCGCAGCGCACAGGACAAAATTTCGGCTTTCTACAACGTGTGTCAGCACCGGGGGCGCAGACTCACCAAGGGGTGCGGTCACGCCAAGCAGTTTTTCTGCCGCTTCCACGGCTGGCGCTGGAACCTGGACGGCGAGAGTTCCCATGTGCTGGATCGGGAGGATTGGGGGGATTCCCTCAACCCGGACAACCTGCGCTTGCCCTCCGTCAAGGTGGATACCTGGGGCGGATGGGTTTGGATCAACATGGACCCGGACTGCGAGCCGCTGCGGGACTACTTGAAACCCGCATGCCCCATGCTCGATGCCTTCGAATTCGAGAAAATGCGCTATCGCTGGCGCCAGTGGCTTTACTTTCCCTGCAATTGGAAGACCGCCCTGGAGTCCTTCATCGAAAGTTTCCATGTGGATGCCACCCATCCTCAGCTCACCCAGTGGGGCACCAACCGCTGGTGGTGCCGTGCCGAAGGCAAACATGCCTGGCACGGGGTAGGTCCGGCGCGTGGAGCGAGCGAGCAGCGCGCGGGGGCTGGCTCCATCACTGTCGGCGCCAAGGAGGGGCAGGACCCCAGGGTCGCCATGGCCGGCCTGTTCCGCGAGTTGTGGGATACAGTGGGCACCAGCACCCAGACGT
>JBJHDJ010000459.1:0-2354 GCA_050486485.1 Porticoccaceae bacterium | reverse complement strand
CACCATGAGCAAGGACCCCTGGCGGGGTTCGTCCGGTCCCCGCGGACTGGAAGACGACCTCGCCGAACTGTACAAGAAACTCCCCACCCGCTTTCCCGTCAAGCTGATCGCCCTCCTGGTGCTGGTGGCCTGGGGGGTGTCGACCTCCTTCTACACCGTGCAGCCGGAGGAACAGGCGGTGGTCAAGCGCTTCGGCGCGGTGGTGGACATCACCGACCCCGGCCTGCATTTCAAGCTGCCCTTCGGTATCGACAGCATCCAGCGGGTGGCCTCGGCGCGGGTGCTCAAGCAGGAATTCGGCTTTCGCTCCGCGGGCCAGGTCAACGACCGCACCCAATATTCGGCGGCGGACTTCACCAACGAGTCCCTGATGCTCACCGGCGACCTCAATGTCATCGATGTCGAGTGGGTGGTGCAGTACCGCATCCAGGACCCTATCAAATACCTGTACCAGCAACGCGAGCCGGACCGTACCCTGCGGGATATCTCCGAGTCGGTGATGCGCCGGGTGGTGGGGAATCGCCTCGGCTCCGAGGTGCTCACCGTGGGGCGGGTGGAAATCGCCCAGGGCGCCCGCGACGAGATCCAGAGCATCATGGATCTCTACAACTCGGGCCTGCACATCATCACCGTGGAATTGCAGGATGTGGTGCCCCCGGTGGCGGTGCGCCCCGCCTTCAACGAGGTCAACGAGGCGCGCCAGGAGCGCGAGCGCATGATCAACGAGGCCACCAAGCGGGCCAACCAGCAGATACCCCGCGCCGAGGGCGAGGCCCAGCGGCTGATCGCCGAGGCCCAGGGCTACGCCACCGAGCGGGTCAACCGCGCCCATGGTGAAACCGCCCGCTTCCGCGCCATGTTGCGGGAATACGCCCAAGTGCCGGAGGTGACCCGCTCGCGCCTGTACCTGGAGACCATGGCGGAGATCCTGCCCAATCTCGGCCAGGTGATCATGGTGCAGGACGACAATGTGGGACCGCTGCCGCTGATGAACATCCGCGACTCGCGCCAGGGAGAAAGACAATGAAACAGCCCTTTATCGCCATCGGCGCCGCCGTGGTCGTGGTGGCGGCGGCCCTCACAATCTTTTCCGCCGCCTTTGTGGTGGACGAGGCGGAGCAGGCCATCATCGTCCAGTTCGGCGAGCCGCGGGGGGATGTCATCAGCACCCCGGGGCTGCACTGGAAGCTGCCCTTCGTCCAGGAGGTGCGCCGCTTCGACCGCCGCCTGCTGATCTGGGACGGCGATGTCACCCAGATCCCCACCCTGGGCCGCGAGTTCATCCAGGTGGATACCACCGCCCGTTGGCGCATCGTCGACCCCCTCCAGTTCCTGCGCAGCGTGCGGGACGAGCGTGGCGGCCGCAACCGCCTCGACGACATCATTGACTCGGTGGTGCGGGATATCGTCTCCGGCACCGAGCTGGAGGAGATCGTGCGTTCCGGCGACTGGGATGTCACCGTCGACGAGCTGGATGAAATCGAACAGGAGCGAGAGGATGTCGCCCTCACCCAGCGCCCCAAACTGGGCCGCGAGCGCCTGGAGACGGAAATCCTCAGAAGCGCCTCGCGGCTGATGCCGGAACTGGGCATCGAACTGGTGGATGTGCGCCTCAAGCGCATCAACTACATCGACTCGGTGCGCCGCCAGGTGGAAAACCGCATGATCTCCGAACGCCAGGCCATCGCCGAGCGCTTCCGCGCCGAGGGCCAGGGCCGCAGCCTGGAGATCACCGGGGAAATGGAGCGGGAACTGCGCCGCATCAACTCCGAGGCGGCCCGGGAAGCCGAGGAAATCCGCGGCGACGCCGACGCCGAGGCGATCCGCATCTACGGCGAGGCCTTTGGCGCCGACCCCGAGTTCTACGCCTTTTTCCGCACCCTGGAAACCTACCGGGCGCTGGGGGACAACGCCACCCTGATGATCCGCGCCGATTCGGATTTCTTCCGCTATCTGGAGCGGATCAACCGCTAGGGGGCCAGGGGGAGTGAGCAAGGCTCGCAACCCCAGTGACCAAACCAAGTCGGGCAAGCACGGAAAGGGTGCCCCAGTGTCATGCCGGCGCAAAGGGTCGAGGCCCACAACCGTAGGATGGGTTGAGCGCAGCGATACCCATCACGCTTTAGCTGATTGCTGGCACATTCCCCCTTCTCCCTCCCGCTCGTGGGAGAGGGGGAAACCGAGCCGAAACGCTTGATGCAGTGCCATCCGGGTCTGGTGTTGAAGGATATCGCCGCGCTCAACCCATCCTACCGCGGAGCCCACGCTCGTCGGGCTCCAGCTCCCGGCAAGCCGCCAGGTCATAGCGCACCAGCCGGGCGTCCAACTGATGCAGCTCCGTGGCGCTGAGCTCG
>JBJHDJ010000458.1:0-2359 GCA_050486485.1 Porticoccaceae bacterium | reverse complement strand
GCTTGTGCCCGGCCTTTTCCGTGTGCGAGGCTGTCCGGTCGACGCCATCGCGCCGACAGGTACAGACCCGTGTATGGGGAGTCATCAATGAGCAAGCAGGCAGAAAGCAGGGTCGCCGTGGTCGCCGGGGGCGGCTCGGGTATTGGCCGGGGCTGCGCACTGCGGTTGGCGCAAATGGGCTATCGGACCATCTTGGTGGGCAGGAACTCCGACAAGCTCGCTGCGGTGGAGGCCGAGATCACCGCCGCGGGCGGCGCGGCGGAGTGCTTCCCTGCGGATGTGCAGGACTGGGATCGCGTAGCCGAGCTGGGCTCAACCCTGGAGGCCAGCGGTCTCGATCTGCTGGTCAATTCCGCCGGCGGGCAGACTGCCCAGCCTTCCGCCGAGATGTCCCGGGAGAACTGGGAGAATGTCGTGGGGCTCAACCTGTCCGGCAGCTTCTGTCTGTATCGCCACCTCTACAGCGCCCTGCGACAGCGCAAGGGTGCGGTGGTGACCGTGGTGGCCAACATGTGGCAGATGCCGGCGCCGGGTCTGGCCCATTCGGCGGCGGCACGCGCCGGCGTGGTGAACCTCACCCGAACCCTGGCCAAGGAGTGGGGCCCCGACCGCATCCGCCTCAACGCCGTGGCGCCGGGCCTGACCGATTCGGGCGCCCTGTTGCCCCAGTACAAGGCGATGGCCGACCGCGTGCCCCTGGGCCGTATCGGCGAGGTGGACGATGTGGTCGATGCCATCGTCTTTCTGGCGCACGCCAGCTATATCACCGGCGAGGTGCTGTCGGTGGATGGCGGCATTCGCCTGGCCTGAGGGCGACCCGTTCACACGCTTCCCGCGCGCTGTGCGCGAAACCGCGCCGGGACTGCTACCCTTGTGAAGGAGTCGGCGGCTGCCGACCACCTTCCCCTGCCAATAGGTCCGAGGATAACCGAATGAGCGAACGCAATGCCGCCGCCTTGATGGTGGAATGTCTCGAAGCCGAAGGGGTCGATAGTGTCTTTGCCGTACCCGGGGAGGAAAACCTGGATCTGCTCGAGGCGCTGCGCGACTCGAAGATTCGGCTGGTGGTGACCCGCCACGAGCAGGCCGCGGGCTTCATGGCGGCGTGCCACGGCCGGCTCACCGGCAAGCCCGGCGTGTGCATGTCCACCCTGGGGCCGGGCGCCACCAATTTCATCACCGCCACCGCCTACGCCCAGCTCGGTGCGATGCCGATGGTGGTCATTACCGGCCAGAAACCCATCAAGAGCTCCAAACAGGGTCATTTCCAGATCCTCGACATGTGCGACATGATGCAGCCGGTGACCCACTATTCCCGCCAGCTGGTGTCGGCGGCCACGATTCCCGCCCGCGTCCGCGAGGCGTTCCGCCGCGCCGAGGAGGAACGGCCCGGCGCCGTGCATCTGGAGCTGCCGGAGGATATTGCCCGCGAATCGGCCGATGGTCTCAAGCCTTTCTCCGGCAGCCAATGGCGCCGACCCATCGCCGAGGACAAGGCCATCAACCGAGCGGTGGAGGCTATTACCCATGCCCGACGACCGCTGGTGATGTGCGGCGCCGGTGCCAACCGCAAGCTCACCACCAAGATGCTGCGCCGCTTCATCAACAAGACACGGATTCCCTTCTTCACCACCCAGATGGGCAAGGGCGTGGTGGGTGAGCCCAACGACTGCTGGATGGGCACGGCGGCGCTCTCCGACGGCGACTACGTGCACCAGTTGATCGAGCATTCCGACTGCATTATCAATGTGGGCCACGACGTGGTGGAGAAGCCGCCCTTCTTCATGCGCGACGGCAGCCGCACTGTCATCCACGTCAACTTTTTCAGCGCCGAAGTGGATCCGGTCTACTTCCCCCAGCTGGAAGTGACCGGCGACATCGCCAACACCATCTGGCAGTTCAGCGAGCGCATCGAGCCTCAGCCCCACTGGGATTTCAGCCTCGCCGGGCGCGTGCGCGACGCCCTCTTTGCCGAGCTGAGGGAAGGGCGCGAACTCAACGACTTTCCCATCCATCCGCGCCGGCTGGTCCATGCGGTGCGCGACGCGCTGCCCGAAGACGGCATCGCCTCGCTGGACAACGGACTCTACAAGGTGTGGTTTGCACGCAACTACCGCGCGGTGCGCCCCAACACCCTGCTGCTCGACAACGCCCTCGCGACCATGGGGGCGGGGCTGCCGGTGGCCATCGGCGCCAAGCTGGTGTACCCCGACCGCAAGGTCATGGCCATCTGCGGCGACGGCGGTTTCATGATGAACTCCCAGGAGCTGGAAACCGCCGTGCGCCTTGGTCTCGACCTGGTGGTGCTGATCCTGCGGGACGACGCCTATGGCATGATTCGCTGGAAGCAGTCCCAGAT
>JBJHDJ010000457.1:0-2364 GCA_050486485.1 Porticoccaceae bacterium | reverse complement strand
GCGCTGCTGTTCGCCGTGGATATTCCCTCCCAGAGTATCAGCGATCTCACCATTACCGGCATGATGGGACTGGCGCAGTTGATTCCCGCCCTGATGGCCACCCTGTATCTGCCGCGCATCAACCGCACCGGGTGCCTGGCGGGCCTGGCGGTGGGCATGGCGATCTGGGCCTACGGCTCCCTGTTGCCCATGGTGTCGGGCTACGGCGAGGCCAGTAATCCCTTCACCGGCACCCTGGTGGTGGGCGCCGCCAACTGGCCCTACTGGTTGCTGGAATCCTTGATCGCCAACCTGCTGGTCACCGTGGTGGTGTCGCGCCTCACCACCATGACCGCCGAGGAGAAAAAATATGCCCACCGCACCATGGTGGATAGTCTGCCGGTACCCCAGAGATCCAGCCTCGACCCGGTCAGTTTCGCCACCGTGGAGCAACGCCTGGCGGAGCGGGTGGGCCCTCAGGCCAGCCGCGAAGTGGCCCAGGTGCTGGAGGAGCTCAACCTGGACCGCAACGACCGCCGCCCCCTGGCGCTGCGCATGTTCCGCGACCGCCTGAATTACAACCTCAGCGACAAGCTGGGCACCCATGCCAGCGAACGGGTCATCGATAGCGTGATGCCCCTGGACGAGCAGGGCGGCACACCCGTGGACGACATCAGTCTCTTGGAAACCCGCCTGGCGGGGGCCGGCAAGGCCATGTCGGGACTGGCCGCCGAACTCAACAAGTTGCGCATCTACCACCGCCAGACTTTGGAGAACCTGCCCATCGGCGTGTGTTCCATCGCCCGCGATGGCGAGATTCTGCTGTGGAATCACAGTCTGGCGAGCGGCAGCGGCATCAGTCCGCGGCAGGCGGAGGGCGCCAAGTTGGGAGATCTGCCGTCTCCCTGGGGGCAACTGCTTCGCGACTTCGCCGACAGCGACGAGGACCACTGGCCAGCCCACGAAATCCCTCCGCCGCCCTCGGCCCCCAAGGGCACCCCGAGCCTGTGGCTGCACCTGCACAAGTACCGGGTCGAGGACAGCTCGCCGGTGCACGCCGGCAACCTCATCCTGTTGATCGAGGACATCAGCGAGCGGCTGCGGTTGATCCAGGAGCTGGCCCACGCCGAGCGCCTCACCTCCGTGGGTCGCCTGGCGGCCGGCGTGGCCCACGAGATCGGCAACCCGGTGACCGGCATCTCCTGTGTCGCCCAGGATCTGCGCAACGACAGCCGCGACGCCGAGACCCGCCAGATGGCGGACATCATTCTCGCCCAGACCGAGCGCATCTCCGCCATCGTGCGCACCCTGATCGACTTCTCCCGCAGTGACGACAACAGCGACCACGGTCCGGTGTCCGTGGTCAAACCGGTGGAAGACGCCATCCAGCTGCTGCGCCTCGATAAGGCCGCCAAGCCCGTGAATTTCGTCAGCACGGTCCCCGGCGACCTGCTGGTGCACGGCGACAGCCACCAGCTCACCCAGGTGTTCGTCAACCTGCTGGCCAACGCCCGCGACGCCAGCCCCGAAGGCGGCGACATCCGCGTCGATGCCGAGATCGCTGACCACGGCACCCGCCTGATCCATGTCAGCGACCAGGGAACTGGCATCCCGGGGGAATTGCAGGAGCGAGTGCTGGAGCCCTTTTTCACCACCAAGGAACCCGGCGAGGGCACCGGTCTCGGGCTGTCCCTGGTCTACAGCATCGTGCGCCTGCACCGCGGCACCCTGACCATCAACAGCCCCCTGGCGGACGGACGCGGAACCCGCGTCACCGTCAGTCTCCACCCTCCGGGCGGAGCCCCCAAGCCGGCCCTTGATTCGCCAGCGCCGGGAGGTGACACTATGGGGTCAGTGAACTGACCGGAATTTCGCCATGCAACGCATCCTGATAGTTGAGGACGAAGAGGTCATCCGCAACTCGCTTCTCAGGTTGCTGGAGCGAAACGGTTACCAGGTGGAGGGTGCTGCCAATATCCTGGATGCCACGCAACGCTTCAGCCTCACTGATTTTTCATTGATTATCAGTGACTTGAGGCTTCCCGGCTCGCCGGGCACCGACCTCATCAAACTGGCGGGCGATGTGCCGGTGCTGATCATGACCAGCTACGCCAGCCTGCGTTCCGCGGTGGACACCATGAAGCTGGGGGCCGTGGATTATATCCCCAAGCCCTTCGATCAAAAGGAGGTGCTCACCTCGGTGCGACGCATCTTCAGCATGCAACCCTCACCCCGGGAATTCCACTCACCCACTCACGCCAGCCGCGGCATGATTGGCAGCAGCCAGGCCATGAAGGAGGTCTACAACATCATCCACAAGGTGGCCCCGACGGACGCCACCGTGCTGATCCAGGGGGAAACCGGCACTGGCAAGGAACTCGCCGC
>JBJHDJ010000456.1:0-2365 GCA_050486485.1 Porticoccaceae bacterium | reverse complement strand
AATATCGTCGACGGTACCCTGGCGGACGGCGACAGCCTGCCCATCGAGGCGGAACTCTGCGAGCAATTCCAGGTGACCCGATCCACCATTCGCGAGGGGCTGCGCCTGCTGGAACAGTCCGGACTGATCGTGCGTGGTTCCCACAAGAAATTCATCGTCCATCGCCCCAGCTCCGCCGATGTCGCGGCGGCCGCCAGCCGCGGCCTCGCGCTGGGTGGCGTGACCTTTCACGAAGTGTGGGACACCCTGGCGGCCTGCTATCCCCAGGCGGCGAGGCTGGCCACCGAGCGGCTGGACGGCGAGGCCCTGGATCAACTCGAAGCCGTGGGGCAGGGGATGGTCGGGGCCGATGTGCTGGACCACGATGCCACCGTGGACGGCGCCGTGGCTTTTTTTCAGGTGATGGCCAAGGGCCTTGGCAACCGGGTGATGCTGGCCATGTTGCAGTCCCTCAATTTGATGATCGGGGAGAGCCTGAGACTGGTGGTCAGCAAGGTGCCGGATGCCCGCTCGAGGATACTGGCGGCCCAGAAAAACATCATCGCAGCCTTTCGCGAAGGGGATCGGGATCTGGCGGAGCAGTGGATGGCCCGTCATATCGCCGATCTCAAGCGCGGCTACCTGGTCGCGGGAGTGGATATCCACGCCCCCATTCTCTGAGCCTGTTGCCCCCGGCGCTGCCAGTCAGGGTCCACCCTGGCTGCTTAAGCGCTGGCGGGCTGGTACACTCAATTCCTGCCCTGGTTGACCATCCGCGCCCGGCGTGGGGACATCAGCGCGCGATCAACAAAACCGCCATTATCACAACAACAAGAGGTTGAACCATGAGTCTATCCGCACGCTATGGCCCCTGGGCGTTGATTGCCGGGGGCTCCGAAGGCACCGGCGCCTCCTTTGCCCAAAGGTTGGCGGGGGAGGGCATCCACTGCATCCTGGTGGCCCGTCGCGAAGGCCCCCTTGAGGCGCTTGCCGAGGAGATTCGCGCACGGCATGGGGTGCAATGCGTCACCGCCTGCGTCGATCTCTCCGCGGATGACGCCGCGGACCGCATCGTCGCCGCGGCCGGCGACAGGGAAGTGGGCCTGTTGATCACCAACGCCGGTGCCGACGGCAACGGCAGCACCTTCCTCGACGCGGAAATAGCCAATTGGCGGAAGCTGGTCAATGTCAATGTCCGCGCGACCCTGGGGCTGTGCCACCATTTTGGCGGAAGGATGCGCGACCGCGGTCGAGGGGGCATCATTCTGGTTGGCTCTGGAGCCTGTTACGGGGGCATGGCGGGCATCTCGGTGTATGCCGGCAGCAAGGCGTTCGACCTGTGCTTCGCCGAGGGACTGTGGGCGGAATTGCGCCCCCACGGGGTCGATGTGCTCAACCTGGTCCTCGGGCGCACCGATACCCCGGCGCACCGCGAGCTCATGGAGCGTCTGGGCTTGCCAATGCCCGATGGGCTGGCATCCGCCGACCAGGTGGCGGCGGTGGGCATCGAGCGCCTGCCCCATGGTCCGGTCCACAACTGGGGCCTGGCGGACGACGAGTCGGGCTATGCCCTGACCTCCGCCGCGGCGCGGCGGCAGCGAGTGGAAACCTTGAGCCGCCTGTCACCGGCCTCAAAGGCAAAAAACAAATAAAACAATCTATTAAATAATTTATTTAACTCTATATGAGAGGTTGTAGATGATGGATTCCGAGGTGGTGCGGCAACTACAAGACCGTCAACAGATCACCGAGCTGATCTATCGCTACTGCCGCGCCATGGACCGCATCGATGTGGCGTTGGGCCATGGCATCTGGCACGAGGACGGCGAGGCCGACTATGGGCCCGATGTCTACCAGGGCAGCGGGCGGGGCTTTGTCGACCATGTTTGCGCCGTTCACAGCCAGCTGCTGCATCACTCCCACCAGGTGAGCAATATCCTCATCCAACTGGACGGGGACCGGGCCGCCAGCGAGTCCTATGTCACCGGCACCTTGCGCATGGAGCGGGACGGCAAGCTGTTACAGATCACCGCCTGGAGCCGCTATGTGGATCAGTGGTCGCGGCGCGCCGGCCGCTGGGGGATCGACAAGCGCGTGGCGGTGATCGACTTCGACGAGATTCGGGAGGTCACCCCGGTGAGCAATCGCGCAAGGGGAAGTCGCGACAAAAAGGATATTTCCTATGAAGTACTTGGAGAGCTTTTATGAAGCGCATTATGACCACCGTATCCTTCGATCTGCGGGCCCCGGAGTGGGGCACACCCACCCGTGAGCTGTACGGCGCCGCCCTGGACATGGTGGCCTTCGCCGACGGCATCGGCGTCGACCGCGTCGGCCTGATGGAGCACCACGGTTCGGACGACGGCTACCTGCCACAACCTTTCGT
>JBJHDJ010000455.1:0-2380 GCA_050486485.1 Porticoccaceae bacterium | reverse complement strand
CGGTGACTTTATACACAGGGAAATCGACGCAAAAATTTCACGATCGACATGTTCGCAATTTTTTTCTTTCGCGGAAGAAACAAATGGCGGCGTCAACAAAACCGATTAGGCAGCGTAGTCTGTCATCAATTTTCTTTCATGCCTGGCGCAATACCCCGGGTGGCGTCAATCCGCCCCACAGCATTGATTGGCAGGAGAGGAACAGGGGTGTCCCCGGCACGGTCTGTCATCCACCCTCTTTCATGCCTGGCGCAATACCCCGGCTGGTGTCAATCCGCCCCACAACATGGATTGGCAGGAGAAGAACGGGACTGCCGCAGGCGCAACAGCACCTGTCCTGAGTGGAGCGATGGTCAGGGTGTAGACGGACAGACCGACAGCCCCTATGGATCTCACCGGGTTTTCATGACCAGCAGGCGCTGCCCGGCCTGCACCGGCTGGCCCGGCTGGCAGAGGATTTTTTCGATCTGGCCATCCTCGGGGCTGTGCACTTCGATTTCCATTTTCATGGATTCCAGCACCGCCACCAGGTCGCCCTTTTTCACGCGCTCGCCGGCTTTCACCTGGATCCGCCAGATACTGCCGGCGGCCTCGCTTTCCACCGCCACGCAGTGGTCGGGCAATTGTTCCTCGTGACCTGTTTCGTGCACCGGTGTCTCGGCGGCGAAATTGAGTTGGCCGCTCTCCCGCCAGCGGCAAAGTTCAGCGTCAAAGGCCTGTTGGCGGTGGGCGGTAAAGGCGTCGATATCCCGGCGATGGGTTTCCAGCCAGGCGCGATGATCGGCCAGGGAGAATTCACTTTCCTCGATGCGCAACGGGTAGTCACCGAGGGGGAAGCGGCGGCGTATATCCAGCAACTCCTCGCCACTCACTTCGTAAAAACGAATCTGGTCGAAAAAGCGCAACAGCCAGGGCTGCTGGAACTCGCTGGTCTGCCGGTAGCGGTTCCACATCTGCAGGGTGCGGCCGATGAACTGGTAGCCCCCCGGTCCCTCCATGCCGTAGATGCACAGGTAGCTGCCACCGATACCCACCGAGTTTTCCGCGGTCCAGGTGCGCGCCGGGTTGTATTTGGTGGTCACCAGGCGATGGCGGGGATCCAGGGGCGTGGCCACCGGCGCCCCCAGGTAGACATCGCCGAGGCCCATCACCACATAGCTGGCCTCGAAGACGATGCGTTTAACTTCGTCGACACTTTCGAGACCGTTGATGCGGCGGATAAATTCCAGGTTGTCGGGGCACCAGGGAGCGTCGCGGCGCACCGACTGCATGTATTTTTCCACCGCCAGTTGGCAGGCGGCATCGTTCCAGGACAGGGGCAGGTAAACGGTGCGGGAAGGCACCTTGAGATTGTCGATATCCACCAAGGATCGGGCGGCATCCATCACCCCGGTCACCAGATCCTCCAGGGCGAGTTGGTCGGGGTCGTAGTGGATCTGCAGGGAGCGGATGCCCGGCGTCATTTCCACCACACCGGACAGGGCCAGCTCCTCCAGCCTGAGCATCAGTCCGTGAACGCGGAATCGCAGCGCGATATCCAGCACCGGCTCCCCCAGCTCCACCAGCAGGAAGTCGTCCCCCGCCAGCCGGAAAACCAGCGTGGTGCCGTCGGCCATGGTGTCCCGGAGGCACACCGGGGAAAAGTCCCGCCAGTCCGTCACTGTCTGGGGTTCCGTGACCGGGGAGAGAGAGCGCACCGCATCCACCCGTGCGGATCTCGCCTGCTGTGCCTCGGCGAGGGAAACAGCAACGAAGCGGATACGGTCGCCGGCCTTGAGCTGGCCCAGTTTCCAGCGGTCGGCTTGAATGACCGTGGCGGGACACACGAAGCCCCCGAGACTCGGCCCGTCGGGGCCGAGGATTACCGGCATGTCGCCGGTGAAGTCGATGGAGCCAAAGGCATAGGCGTTGTCGTGGATATTGGACGGGTGCATGCCCGCCTCGCCGCCATCGCCACGGGCCCACCCCGGCTTGGGACCAATCAGCCGCACACCGGTGCGGCTGGAGTTGTAGTGCACCTCCCAGTCGGCGCTGAAAAACGCCGCCATATCGTTGTCGGTGAAAAAATCCGGGGCGCCGTGGGGGCCATAGATCACACGGATTTGCCAGTGATCGGTCAGCAATGCGTGAGATTCAAGCTTGACTTCGGCACAATCGGGTGCCCGTGATATTGCCGCCGGGACACGCCGTGAATCCATCCCTGGAGGCTCTGCGCCGGCATCCATGCCGGCGAAGGTCCCGGCGGCAATATCACGGACACCCTCCGGCAAGTGTGCGCCAGTTGCCAATTGTGCCTCTGCCTGAGTCAGGCGAAGCACATCCCCCTTGCGCAACGCCCTGCCCCCGTGGCCGCCAAACTGCCCCAGGGTAAAGGTGGCCC
>JBJHDJ010000454.1:0-2381 GCA_050486485.1 Porticoccaceae bacterium | reverse complement strand
TCGCGGAAATGGCATTGGCGTCCGAGGCGCATGGCGAGGATCTCGTTGACTACCCGCTCCAGTTCCGCTTCCTCATTGTTGCAGCGAATCACCCGGATCGGATCGCCGAGACCGTGCTCGCTCCACAGCCGTTTGGCGAAGACATGGGGGTTGTTGTCGATCAGGGTGTTGGCGGCCCTGAGGATGCGGGCGGTGGAGCGGTAGTTCTGCTCCAGCTTGATCACCGCCAGGTGGGGGAAATCCTCCTGCAGCCGCGCCAGGTTTTCCGGGCGCGCGCCGCGCCAGGCGTAGATGGACTGATCGTCGTCCCCCACCACCGTCAGACCGCCACGCTGGCCCACCAGCAGCTTGACCAGCTGATATTGGGCCAGGTTGGTGTCCTGGTATTCGTCCACCAGCAGGTAGCGAAGGCGGCCCTGCCATTTGGCGAGGGTCTCCGGTTGCCGTTGAAAGAGCAGCACCGGCAACAGGATGAGGTCGTCGAAATCCACCGCGTTGTAGGCTTTCAGGGACTGGCGGTAGCGCTGGTAGACCAGGGCCATGGCCTGCTCCCCGGGGGAGCCGGACCGGGACAGGGCCTGCTCCGGTTCCACCAGGTCGTTTTTCCAGTGGGATATCTGCTGCTGCACCCGGTCCACCAGGTCGCTGTCCAGCAGCGAATCCCTGAGCATCAGTTCCTTGATCAGATTGCGGCTGTCCTCGGCGTCGAGGATGGAAAAACCCGGCTTGAAGCCGAATGCCCCGAGCTCGCGGCGGATCAGGTTGAGCCCCAGGTTGTGAAAGGTGGACACCGTCAGTCCCCGGGCCTGGCGCCCCCGCAACAGGCGCGCCACCCGTTCCTTCATTTCCCGGGCAGCCTTGTTGGTGAAGGTGACCGCGGCCACATGGCGCGCCTCCATGCCACACTCGTTCACCAGGTAGGCAATCTTGCGAGTGATGACGCTGGTCTTGCCGCTGCCGGCTCCCGCCAGCACCAGGAGAGGGCCGTCGATATGGCGAGTGGCGGCGAGTTGCTGGGGGTTGAGGGCGTTCAAGGTGCGTCCCTGGCCGTGTTAGGGGCGGGGGATTGTAGCAGTCGGGGGTTGTTGGTTGGCAATATCAGTCGAAGACCGTTTCAACCGAAAACATATTCCCCCGGGGCATCCCGCAGTGGCTTGTAGCCCTTGCGGGCATTGCCCATGCGCGGAGGCTTCACTGGGTCGCTGCTGTGGCGGTCGATCCAATCGCCCCAGGCGGGCCACCAGGAGCCAGGGACCACCGCCTGGGTGTCGGCCCAGGTATCGGGGTCCATGTACTTGTCACCGGGATGGCGGGTGGCGATCTGGTAGCGGCGGCGGGGGTGTTCCGGTCCGCAAATGATGCCGGCGTTGTGACCGCTGCTGGCGAGAATGAAGGTGATCTCGGTGTGGGTCAGGCGGTGCAACTTGTAGACCGAGCGCCAGGGGGCAATATGGTCCCCGCTGGTGCCCACCAACAGGATGGGGATGCGGATATCCAGCAGGGAGATGGGTTTGCCATCGACCTGGAAGCGGCACTCCGCCAGGCGGTTCTCCATGTACAGTTCCCGCAGATAGCGGCTGTGCATTTTGTGGGGCAGGCGGGTGCCGTCGGCGTTCCACGCCATCAGGTCGGTGGGCACGGTTTCCTGGCCCAGGTAGTAGCGGTTGATGAAGCTATCCCAAACCTGCTCCCGGGGACGCAGTGCCCGGAACGAGGCGCCCATGGTGCTGGAGGCCATGTAGCCATCGGTCCACATGGTGCTGTCGAGAAATTCCACCTGACTGGCGTTGAGCATTTGCTGGATTTCGCCGGCCTCGGTGAAGTCCACCTGGGCGGTGAACAGGGCGATGCTGTTGAGGGAAGGGTCGTCCTCCCTGGCCAGGGTGGCGGCGGCGATGGCCAGCAGGGTGCCGCCAATGCAGTAACCCACGGCGTTGACGGGGGCGTTGGGCAAGATGTCGCGGACCGCGCCAAGGGCGGCCATGAAGCCCAGTTGCAGGTAGTCGTCCAGGGTGACTTCGCGATCCTCCTCTCCCGGGTTTTTCCACGAGATCATGAACACGGTCTTGCCCCGCTCCACCAGGTATTTGACCATGGAATTTTTGGCGGAGAGGTCCATGATGTAGTACTTCATGATCCAGGCCGGCACGAACAGTACCGGCTCCCGGGATACGCTGGGGGTTGCCGGGCTGTACTGGATCAGCTCGATCAGCTCATTTTGAAAGACCACCTTGCCCGGCGTGATGGCGATGTTCACGCCGGGGCGGTAATCACCCATTTGCGGTGCCGGGTGTTTCTGCGCGCCCTGTTCCAGATCGTGGCGCAACATCTCCAGACCGCGCACCAGGTTCTCGCCTTTTTCCTGGCGGGTGGCCGCGAGT
>JBJHDJ010000453.1:0-2384 GCA_050486485.1 Porticoccaceae bacterium | reverse complement strand
CTGATCAAGCTGGCTTTCGACCGCGCACTGAAGGATTCCGGCCTCGAGGCCAAGGATATCGACGGACTGGCGGTCTCCGCCACCTTCGACCCCCCAGACCCGGACGCACTTGCCGGGCACCTGGGCCTGGCGCCCCGCCGCGCCTGGAAGAACGGCCACATCATGGCCGGCCCGCTGCCGGCGGTGTGTGGCGAAATCATCAGCGGCAGTCACGACATCGTCGCCATGGTGTTTTGCGTGACGCCGCGCACCGCGCGCCGGGTGTTTGGCGGCGCCGCCACCCACGAACCCGGACAGGGTGGGCCGTCCTCGTATTATTACTACCATCCCTGGGGCTGGAGTTCCCAGGCGGCGCACTGGGCGATGATCGCCACTTACTACCAGAACCAGTACGGCGCCAGCGAGGAAGATATCGGCGCCGTGCCCATTCAGATTCGCGAGCATGCATCGGCCAATCCCAATGCCGTGATGCAGGAACCCCTGTCCCTGGAGCAGTACCTGAAGTCGCGGTATATCGTCCGCCCCCTGCGTTTGTTCGATATCTGCCTGGTCAACGATGGCGCTGTTTGCCTGATCGTCAGCCGCGCCGACCTCGCTCGCGGACTTGCCAACCCCCCTGTCGATATTGCCGGCTGGGGAGAGTCCTATGTCAAGCGGGACAAGCTGGATGTGATGGTTCGCCAGCGCCTGAGGCCGGTGATCCAGGACGCCGCCTCCCAGGTGTTTGCCATGGCTGGACTGAGCCTCGACCAGGTCAACCATTTCGAGGGTTATGACCCGGGGTCGATCCATCTCATCAATCAGGTGGAGGGCTACGGCTTTACCGATCCCGGCACTGGCCTGGCGTTCTGCAAGGCGGGGCAAATGACCCTGGGCGGCAGAATCCCCACCAATACCAGCGGTGGCAATATGTCCGACTCCTACATGCAGGGCTGGAGCCAGATCGCCGAGGTGGTCCGCCAGTTGCGTCATCAGGCCGGCCCGCGCCAAATCGAAGGGGCCGAGGTCTCCCTGTCGGCCCTCACCCAATCCGACGCTACACACCCCATCCTGTTTCAGAGAGGAGCATGACCATGGCCGACAAGCGTCCACCCCGCACCCTCGGCCCGGTCCACGACCCGTTCTGGGCCTTCTGCGCCAGGGAAGAGTTGCGCATCCAACGCTGCGGCGACTGTGGCCATTACACATGGCCCGCCGCCGAGCAATGCGAGGCCTGTGGCGGCGACAACCTGGAATGGCGGAAGATGTCTGGCCGGGGCAAGCTCGTCAGTTGGTGCACTTTCCACCAGGACTATTACGGTGGGATGCTGCCGATGCCCTGGGACAATATTCTGGTGGAACTGGAGGAAGGCCCCCTGTTTCTCAGCAATCCCCAGGGCTTTGGCAACGACGAAGCCAAACCGGGCATGGATGTGAGCGTCTGTTTCATTGACTGCGAGGACAGCAACGGGGCTTTCAAGCTACCGGTGTTCAGGCCGGCGTAGGCGGCTATCCATCACTGAATGACAACCCTTCCATGTCGCCACTGCCGCGCCATTGCTCGAGCATCTCCCAAAAAGCGTACGGTCCCGGCGCGTACACTTCACCGAGGAAGTAGCGGAATTCCTTGCCACCCTCGTTGTTGTAATAGCCGGGCGTGCATTGGCGCTGGAACTCCTCCGCGGGCACCTGCATGGGTTGCAGGTGGCTCACCCACGCCTCCTGCGCCTCCTCGCTGGGCTCGACAACCGTTGCGCCTCGCTCCAGGGCCTGCTGAATGATAAAGGCGATATGGGCGCCCTGCCGGCTGAAGGTCTCGGTGGTCGAGGCGTGCACGGCGCCCTGGATAAAGCCAATGTAAAACTGATTGGGAAAGCCATGACTGGTCACGCCATGGAGTGTGCGGGGACCCTTGGCCCAGTGGTCGTAAATGGATAATCCATCACGGCCTTCGATGACTTCGATACCCCAGCGTTTTTTCAGCTCGCTGGTTTGCTCGTAGCCACTGGCGGTAATGATGCAGTCGACTTGGTACTCCACCCCTTGATGGACAAAGCCCCTTTCCGTGAGCCGCTCCACGCCGCGGGTATGGGAGACATCGAGCAGTTTCACATTGGGCAGATTGAATGTTGAATAGTATTCATCATTCGAGCAGGGACGCTTGCACATGAAATGGTAGTAGGGCTTGAGCAGTTCGGCGGTTTTCTTGTCGTCGACCAGGCTGTCCACCCGGCGGCGCAAGCGCTCCATGGTGCGGTGTCCATGCTCGGTGCGCAGCTCCATCATTCTTTCGAAGGTCATTTCCGGCCAGCCGGCCAGCTCCGCCTCATGACGGATATTGCGGCTGATCTCGGTCCAGATATCACAGATCAGATCCGGTTCATCGCGGGCAAGCCCATTCCACA
>JBJHDJ010000452.1:0-2398 GCA_050486485.1 Porticoccaceae bacterium | reverse complement strand
CAGCCTCGCCGTGCTCGAGGCCTACACCCCCGCCATCCGGCTCATCGCCAGCAACGCCAATCTCGGCTTTGGCCGCGCCAACAACCTCGCCGCCAAGTCCGCCAGGGGAAGGTATTTATACCTTCTCAATCCCGACGCCACGCTGATGGATAACCATGCGCTTGCCACCCTGCTGCGGGAAATGGACGATGGCCAGCGGGTTGGCCTGGCCGGCACGCCACTGCTCAACCAAGAGCATTTGGACGAGGGCACGCCGAAATACCGCTACCCCGATGCCCAGCACCTGCGTCACCCACTGCCCGACTTGCCTGGTGAAATCGCCTGGGTAATCGGCGCCAGCATGATCGTGCGCCGGGAAGTTTTCGAGGCCGTGGGGGGATTCGACGAGGATTTTTTTCTCTACGGCGAGGAAGCGGATCTTTGCTGGCGCATCAGGGAGGCGGGTTTTCAGATAGGTCATATTCCCCAGGTGAAGGTTTTTCACCTGGGCGGCGGTAGTGAAAGACGCACGGACCACTACGCCTTGACACTCAAAAAACACAACGGCCTGCATCTGTTTTATCGCAAGCATTACCACCCCGAGGATATTCGCCGGCTGCTGAAAAAAAATGCCCGGCGGGCATGCTTTCGCAAGCTGAACAACAGGTTCCTTCACACCCTGACGGGCAGGGAAAAGTACCAGCACAAACGCGACCACTACCAGGCGATCCATGACAGTTCGAGGGCCGCCCTCTCGGACCAGCGAGGAAAACCACGAGGTTTGCGGTCAGGACCCTGATTTCAGCCGGGTGATCGCCCTTCCCGACCACCGGCATGTTCCACGCCGGCATGGACATGAATCCCGTTGCGCCCCTGCCGCTTGGCCGCGTACATGGCCTCGTCGGCGCGCCGCGCCAATGTCGCCATGTCGCCGGCATGGGCGGGAAACAGGGCAATGCCGATACTGCAAGTGATCTCGAGCCTGCGACCCTCGATCTCGAAGGGCTGGGCCAGGGCCTTGAGGATCTTGGCCGCCGGCACACGGGCCTGCTCAGGCGCATCCAAACCCGGCAGCAGCACCAGGAACTCGTCGCCGCCGATGCGCGCCACCACATCGCTGCCGCGCACGCAGCGCACCATCCGCGCCGCGACCTGTTGCAGCAAGATATCGCCAATGGCGTGGCCGTGGCGGTCGTTGACCGGCTTGAAGAAGTCCAGGTCGGCGAACAGCAGGGCGCACAGTTTCCCTTCCCGCCGCGCCTGGTTCAGGGCGCGCTCCCCCAGCTCGAAGAACAGCGCCCGGTTGGGCAGGTCGGTGAGCAGGTCGTAGTGGGCCAGGTGGGCGATGCGCTGCTCCGCCAGCTTGCGCTCGGTAATATCCCGGGCAACCCCCAGATAACCGTGCAGGCCATCTTCGCCGAGCCGGGAGCCAGTGGATGTATGCCAGCGCCACTCGCCGTTGCGGTGACGCACCCGATATTCAACCTCTTCCGGCCGCTGGTTGCCCGCCAGCACATCCGCCAGGTAGGCCTGGCAACGCGGCAGATCCTCGGGGTGAACGAAGTCGGCAATGGAGTGGCCGGTCATTTCTTCCAGGCTGTAGCCAAGGACATTGGTGCCATTGGGTGACACATAGGTCAACAAGCCTCCGGATGACACGGTGTAGATGATGTCGTTGGCCCGCTCGACGAACATGCGGAACTTGGCCTCGCTTTGCCGCAGCGCCTCCTCCAGCGCCACCAACTCGGTGATGTCGTTGGCGTAGCCGGTCCACAGGATGCCGCCGTCCGGGTCGGTGACAGGGGTATCCCGCGCCTCGATCCACAGCATCCGGCCATCGGGGCGCACCATGCGGAAACGACTGTGCCAGGTCACATGACGCGCGGCGGTGTCCAGGCTCTCGGTCATGACCCGTTCGAAATCGTCGGGGTGGATCATGCCCAGCAGGCAATCGGCGTCCGCCAGCACCTGCTCCGTGGTCACCCCGAAATAATTGGCGACATTGGCGCTGGCGGACAGATAGCGGAACTCGCCCCGGGGACCGCGGTACAACTGGTAGACAAAGCCGGGGAGGCTGGCGGCGATCCTGGCAAGCCGAGACTGCTCGGTGATGTCGTGGAGCATCACCACCAACTGTGAATCGCCGCCGGAACCTTGCAGCGGATCCAGGGCCAGCCGCCAGACACGCAGCCCACCTCCCAGATCCAGTTCCGCCTCCTCCTGGCAGGGACTCGCCAGGGCCCGCTGGCAGAGCCGGTTGAGCACCACCGCGGTATCCGGGGGCCAAATGTCGTCGGGAGTACGCTCCAGCAACCTGGTCGAGTCGCCGCCCGTCACCGATCGCCAGGCGCCGTTGGCGGCGACAAAGCGAAAGCGCTGGCCGCTGCTTTCCACTTGCAGCAGGCACACCGGATCCGAT
>JBJHDJ010000451.1:0-2405 GCA_050486485.1 Porticoccaceae bacterium | reverse complement strand
CCACGCCCGTCGTTACGGGCGTGGACGCGGACTCGGTGGTGGTTTGTCCCGGCGATTCGGCGGGGCTGTCACCACGGCCATCCAATAATACCGGACAGTGACCATGGTGGAGCCTGATACATCCAACTGGGCCGGCCCCCTCGCGGGAATCCGGGTGCTCGATTTCACCCGCGTGCTGGCGGGACCGGCGGCCTCCCTGGCCCTGGCGGATCTCGGCGCCGAGATCATCAAGGTGGAACCGCCCGCCGGTGACGAGACCCGCTCGTTTCCGCCCTTCCGGGACGGCGAGAGTCACTACTACATCAGCGTCAATCGCGGCAAGAAGAGCATCGTCATCGACCTCAAGAGCGAGGCCGGTGTCGCCCTCGCCAGGGATCTGGCGGCCAAGTGCGATGTGCTGATCGAAAATTACCGGCCCGGGGTCATGGAGCGCCTGGGTCTGGGTTACCAGGCCCTGTCCGCCCTCAATCCGGGGCTGATTTATTGTTCCATCTCCGGTTTCGGCATGACCGGTCCGCTGAAGGACAAGCCATCCTTCGATATCGTGCTGCAGGCCCTGTCCGGGGCCATGAGCGTCAACGGCGAGCCGGATGGTCTGCCCACCAAGCTGGGCATACCCCTCGGCGATCTGGTGGGGGGCATCAACGGTCCCATCGGCATTCTCGCCGCCCTGCACGAGCGCCACGCCACTGGCAAGGGCCGGCTGATCGATGTCAGCCTGCTGGACGGCATGATCGGCATGCTGGGTTATCTGGCCCAACTGGCGTTTTTCACCGGACAGGATCCGCGCCCGGTGGGTTCACAACATCCCAATCTGGTGCCCTACGGCGCCTTTCCCGCTCTCGACGGAGCCATCATCATCGCTTGCCTCACCAACAGTTTCTGGGAACGCATCTGCAAGGCTCTGGAAATGCCTCAGTATATTGCCGATCCCCGTTTCGACTCCCTGGAAAAACGCCGCGACAGCCGCGCCCTGGTCAACGAACTGGTGTCGGAGTTCACCCGGCAAAAGTCCGTGCAGCAACTGGTGGAGCTGTTCACCGAGCACCAGGTGCCACATGCGCCCATCCTCGGCATCGGTGAAGCGCTGTCCCAGCCCCAGGCGCTTGCCCGGGACATGGTGGTGGAAACGGAGCACCACTCCCTGGGCAGGATTCCCATCGTCAACCGCGCCATCAAGTTTGTCGGGGACAGTCAGCCAGTGCCCGACGCACCGCCGGTGTTGGGCCAGCACACCGACGCTATTCTCGCGGACATGCTCGAACTCAGCCCCCGGCAGATCGAGGCGCTGCGTGCCGCCAAGGTGGTGTCGTGAGGGCATGGCGCTGAATGACACATGAGTTGGCAGTTTGGGTTATATGAGGGGAATGGGGTCTGACGTTAATGGCACTGAGTTGAGCCCCTTTACGGTAGTAGGGCGGTGTCCCGGGGGAGAGTTTTCGAGACCGTCGGCGCCAGGGATGGCGCCGTCGAGCCCCCAGGGATGGGTTTACGGCGTGTCTCGAAAACTCTCCCCCGGGATGCCGACCGGGCTACGAAGTCCGAAATGCACTAAATCAGTGCCATTAGGGTCTGACGTCTGACGCTTGACGTCTGACGCAAGGGCAGCCCGGCGTATGATTGCATGCGTTACGCTATTGAAATACAAGGCTCGCGGGTAGTCGCGGGGCGATAAGCGGCTAGAATGGCCCCCACATTTCCAGGAGAAAAAAGCATGTCAGTGTTGAGATTCGACGACCGCGTGGCGGTGATTACCGGTGCCGGACGGGGGCTGGGCCGCGCCTACGCCCTGCTGTTGGCGGAGCGGGGCGCCAAGGTGGTGGTGAACGATCCCGGGGTCAGCCTGCAGGGGGACGCCAGCGACGCGGGTCCCGCCCAGCAGGTGGTGGAGGAAATCCGCGCCGCCGGCGGCGAGGCGGTGGCCAATACGGATTCGGTGGCGACGGTGGAAGGGGGCCGGGCCATCGTCCAGGCCGCGCTGGATATCTATGGGCGCATCGATATCCTGATTCACAACGCCGGCATCGTGCGCCGCGCTCCCCTCGCGGAGATCAGCGACGAGGATTTTGAATCGGTGCTGGATGTGCATTTGCGGGGCGGTTTTTATGTGGTGCGGGCGGCCTTTCCCCACATGTGCCGCGCGGGCTATGGCCGCATCGTGTTGACCGGCTCCATCAATGGCCTGTACGGCAACCGCGGCGTGGTGAACTACAGCATCGCCAAGGCCGGCCTGATGGGGCTCAGCAATGTCGCCGCCCTCGAGGGCGCCGAGCATGGCGTCAAGAGCAATATCATCCTGCCCGGCGCCGTGACGCGCATGGCGGAGGGCCTGGATACCAGCGCCTATCCGCCCATGGAGCCGGACATGGTGGCGCCGGCGGTGGGCTGGCTGGCCCACGAGTCCT
>JBJHDJ010000450.1:0-2421 GCA_050486485.1 Porticoccaceae bacterium | reverse complement strand
GTCCTATTTACCGGACGATATTCTTTGTAAGGTAGACCGCGCGGCTATGGCCACCAGCTTGGAGACACGTGTACCCTTTCTCGACCATCGGGTGGTTGCAATTGCTTGGAGGTTGCCTATGGCCATGAAAATCACTGGCAATGAAGGCAAGCGGGCGCTGCGTCAAATCCTTTATAAGCATGTTCCAAGAAATTTGATCGAGCGCCCTAAGGCAGGGTTTGGTATACCCGTAGGCCAATGGTTGCGAGGACCTCTACGGGATTGGGCCGAGGCGCTTCTCGATGAAAATCGCCTGGACCGGGAGGGTTACTTTCACCCGGAACCCATCCGGAGGGTTTGGCAACAGCATCTTAGTGGCAAGTATGATTGGACCGGTCGGCTCTGGGCAGTGTTGATGTTTCAGAGCTGGCTCGAGGCCCAGTGTTTGGAGTGCTGATGAAACTCCTGTATTCCCTATGTTCGATGGCACTAGAGGGCTCCTGATAAGATGTGGCCTTATTGGTTGATGTACCTCATACCCGCCATCGCCGCCCTTGGAAGTGTACAGCGGAGGCCATCGCAAGCAACCAGTAGATATTCCGTTGCCTTGGGGCCTATGTGGTTGCTGACCATGCTGGTTTCGACCTTACTGATAGGCTATCGGTTGGAAGTGGGGGGTGACTGGGGGGCGTACCTCGGTTATGTCTACCGCGTTCGCTATGCCAGCCTTGCCGAGGTGTTGTCCATGGGGGATCCCGGCTACCAGTTGATCAACTGGATCAGCGATCGCCTGGAGTGGGGTATCTGGGGCGTCAACCTGTTCTGCGGCGCTGTCTTCTCACTGGGTCTGGCGTTTTTCTGCCGCAGCCTGCCACGGCCCTGGCTGGCGCTGGCGGTTGCCGTGCCGTATCTGGTAACCGTGGTGGCCATGGGTTACTCCCGGCAGGGTGTCGCCCTGGGTTTCGCGATGATGGGGCTGGTGGCCCTGGGGCGACGGCAGAATCTGTGGTTCGTGGTGTGGGTACTACTGGGGGCAACCTGTCACAAATCCGCCGTGCTGTTGTTGCCCGTCGCGGCGCTGTCGGCCACCCGCAACCGCTACTGGACGGCGCTGTGGGTTGGGGTGGTCTCCCTTGGCGCCTACTATTTGTTGCTTGAGGACGCTGTCGAGCAGTTGTACACAGGCTACATAGAAGCTCAGTATCAGTCCCAGGGCGCCTTTATCCGCCTGGCGATGAATGCGATACCTGCTGCCATTCTGCTGCTGTGGCACAAACGCTTTGCATTTTCCCGTCAGGAAGCGGCGTTGTGGCGCTGGTTTGCGCTGATTTCCCTCGCACTGATGGCGGTGTTGATGGCGACACCTGCCACAACCGCTGTCGATCGTGTGGCCCTTTACATGCTACCCCTGCAATTGGTGGTTTTCTCCCATATCCCGTCGGTATTCGGCCGCACCCCTAACGCCCAGTCCCTGCTGGTGGCGGCCATTGTCGGCTATTACGCCCTGGTGCTGTTTGTGTGGCTCAATTTCGCCGCCCATGCCTACGCCTGGGTACCCTACCGCAACTACCTGTTCCAGTGACCGTGAGTCAGCTCGAAAAAACGCCTTCCCGGCGATGGTTGCTGTTTCGATTCGTCATAGGCGGATTGCTGATTGGCGGTTTTATCATCGCGTCACTGTTCCGCTCCATCGGCTGGTTTATCCACGATATCTACTGGCTGCAGGAGGATCTTGGCGGCAGCGAGATTACCCACTTTCTGATGGGCTCGGCAATCATGTTCGCGGCCATATTGATCTTTACCATGGGAAAGGGGTTCAGGCAGTTGTGGTGGACTTTATTGGGTGTCTCGGTGTTTCTGGCGGTCGAGGAGTTCAGCCACTGGTTCCTGCCCACCCGAGAGTTTAACTGGTGGGATCTGGGGATGGGCCTGGCGGGCGCCGCCGTGGTTTTTTGCACGGTGTTTGCCGCGGCTTGGTTGCGTGGCTCGGCAGAGAAGGGCTGAACCATGGGCGATGTGGTGACCCTGTCCGCTAATACCTCCTGGTATCTGTTTAATTTTCGGGCTTCCACCATTCGCGCCCTGGTGGAGCGGGGATTCCGGGTGGTCTGCCTGTCTCCACCGGACGAGTACAGCCAACGACTGCCGGAACTGGGTTGTGAATGGCTGCCGTTGCCCATGGATAACCAGGGCAACAACCCCGTGAAGGACGCGGGCTTGGTGTGGCGGTTCTGGCGCCATTACTGGCGTTTGCGGCCGGTGGCGGCGCTGCACTTTACCGTGAAGAACAATGTCTATGGCACCTGGGCGGCGTGGGCGGCGGGTGTGCCTGCCATCAATAATGTGTCCGGGCTGGGCACCGCCTTTATCCGCAGCGGCTTTGTCGCGGCGGTGGTAAGGCTGCTCTATAAAACGAGTCATCCACTGGCGGCTCGGTTATTC
>JBJHDJ010000449.1:0-2423 GCA_050486485.1 Porticoccaceae bacterium | reverse complement strand
TCCAGCACATCCTCGATGGTGCCGCGCTCCTCGCTGATGGCGGCGGCCAGGCTGTCCACCCCCACCGGCCCGCCGTCGAATTTCTCGATGATGGCCAGCAGCAGGCGGCGATCCATGTGGTCGAAACCCAGTTGATCCACATTGAGCATGTTGAGGGCCAGGTCGGCGATGGCGGCGGACACCTGTCCGCTGCCCTTCACCTCGGCGTAATCCCTCACCCGGCGCAACAGACGGTTGGCGATGCGCGGCGTGCCCCGGGAGCGGCGGGCGATCTCCACCGCGCCTTCGGGCTCCATGGCGACACCGAGAATGCTGGCGGAGCGGCGCACGATGCTGGCCAGCTCCTCGACGGTGTAGAACTCCAGGCGCTGGACGATGCCGAAGCGGTCCCGCAGGGGGGAGGTGAGCAGCCCCGCTCGGGTGGTGGCCCCCACCAGGGTGAAGGGGGGCAGGTCCAGCTTGATGGAGCGCGCCGCCGGCCCCTCGCCGATCATGATGTCGAGCTGGTAGTCCTCCATGGCGGGATACAGCACTTCCTCCACCACCGGACTCAAGCGGTGGATCTCGTCGATGAACAGCACATCGCCGGGCTCCAGGTTGGTCATCAACGCCGCCAGGTCGCCCGCGCGCTCCAGCACCGGCCCCGAGGTGGCCTTGAGATCCACCCCCATCTCGTTGGCGATGATATTGGCCAGGGTGGTCTTGCCGAGGCCGGGCGGGCCGAATACCAGGGTGTGATCCAGTGGCTCGTTGCGGCCCCGGGCGGCGCTGATGAAAATCTCCATCTGCTCCCGCACCACCCGCTGGCCCACATAGTCCGCCAGGGTGAGAGGACGGATGGCGCGATCGAAACGCTCCTCGCTGTCGCCGGCGGCGGGGGAAATCAGGCGGTCGTTTTCGATCATGGCGCGGTTCCGGTTGTCGAGGGCTTGCAACGAGCCATAAAACGATGCCAGCCACGGAAGGCTGGCGATGCTGGCCCGGTTGCAAGGTCCATGATGACAGGAACCGGCGCTGTCCAGAAGGTCATGATTTTTTCACCACGGCCTTCAGGGCCTGGCGAATCAGGGCTTCGCTGGCCGCTCCGTCCCCCAGCTCCCGGGCGGCGCCGCTCACCATGCGCGCCGCCTCCTGGGGCTTGTAGCCCAGGGCCACCAGGGCGTGCTCCGCTTCCTCCAGGGGCTCGCTGGCGCTCGCCATTACCGTCACCGTCTCCGCGCCCCCGGCGCCCTGACCCCGCCAGGCATCGAGGCGATCCCTCATTTCCACCACCAGGCGCTCGGCGGTCTTGCGGCCCACCCCTGGCAGCTTGACCAGGGTGTTCACATCGTTGCCCCGCACACAGCGGGCGAATTCCTCCGGGGGCATGCCGGAGAGGATGGCCAGCGCCATCTTCGGCCCCACGCCGCTCACCTTGATCAGGGCACGGAACAGGCCCCGCTCGTTGGCGGTGGCAAAGCCAAACAGTTGCTGGGCATCCTCGCGCACCACGAAGTGGGTATGGAGCGTCACCGCCTCGCCGGGGGCCGGCAGACCGAAATAGGTGGTCAGGGACACCTGGACTTCGTATCCCACCCCCTGCACATCCACCAGCAGATCCGGCGCCTGCTTTTCCACCAGCGTGCCTGTCAAGCGTCCAATCATTTGTGGCGAATCTCCTTGAGACGGCCCCGGGCGTAGCGGGAACCGGTGACGGCACCGCCGGCCACCTGGGTGGCGAGGCTCAGGGCGGTGCGCAGACTGTGGGCGTGGCACAGGGCCACCGCCAGGGCGTCGGCGGCGTCCTCCCGGGGCGGGGTGTCCAGCTTGAGCAACCTCACCACCATGTGGGAGACCTGCTCCTTGGTGGCGGCGCCGGTACCCACCACCGATTGTTTGATGGTTCTCACGCTGTATTCCGCCACCGCCAGGTCGGCCTGCACCCCGGCGACGATGGCCGCTCCCCGCGCCTGGCCAAGCTTGAGGGCGGCGCGGGGATCGCGGGCGAAGAACACCTCCTCCACGGCCATCTCCGTCGGCCCATGGGCGGCGATGATCTCCGCCACCCCGGCGCAGATGATGCGCAGCTTCTCCGGCAGCGCCACCGCGGGCAGCTTGATGATGCCGCTGGCCACATAGCGCACCTTCGAGCCCCGCGCGTCGATGACGCCGAAACCGGTCTTGAGGGAGCCGGGGTCGATCCCCAGTATCACGGGCATGGGCGGCGGTCGCGGTGGCTGGCGTTGGGGGTCATTCTCGCTGATTGGCGGGGATGTGCAAGTGTTGCGCGGGATGTCTGATGGCTAAGGCTGGATGTCTGACGTCTGACGTCTGACGTCTGACGCAAAAGCGGGGGGTGGCCCATGATCCTCGGCATTTACTTTAGGGCACCTCTATTAATTGGGAGTGGCCTCTGCGCAATTTGACAGGCGCCAGCGCAAGGC
>JBJHDJ010000448.1:0-2426 GCA_050486485.1 Porticoccaceae bacterium | reverse complement strand
AGGCTGCTACGCCCTGGTGCGGATCACCCCAACACCCAATCCCTCGATGGCGAATTCCTGCTCGGCGAGATTGACCTGGATTGGATCGTAAGCGGGATTTTGCGGCAACAGCCGGACCAAGGCGGGGTCGCGGGTCTTTTTCAGAATTTTCACGGTCACTTCGTTCTCGATGCGGGCCACCACCAGTTGGCCACTGTGCGCCACGGCGGTCTTGTGCACCGCCAGCAAATCGCCGTCGAGGATTCCGCCATCACGCATGCTGTCACCGCGTACCCGCAGCAGGAAATCCGCCGCGGGGTGGAACAACTGGCTGGGAACATTGATGAAGTCGTCGATATTCTGCTCGGCGAGGATGGGTTCTCCAGCGGCCACCCGTCCCACCAGGGGCAGGCCGCTGTGCTCGCGGGTCAGGCGGATCCCTCGGGAGGTGCCGGGGATCAGTTCAATGGCGCCCTTGTCGCGAAGCGCCCGCAGATGATCCTCGGCGGCATTGGGCGATTTGAATCCGAAGCGGGCGGCAATTTCCGCCCGGGTGGGTGGATAACCCGTGGCTTCGAGGGTATCCCTGATCAGGTCGAGAATTTCCTGCTGTCTGGCGGTGAGTTTCATGGCGGCCTCCGCGTGTACTGTAATTCTATACAGTCTATTGCCGGGGGCCAAGAAATTGTTTCGGGGTTCTGTGCATCATGGCCGTGGTTTGCGTTAGCATGGCACTTACCTTGCCCTTCAGGCGCTGTCGTTTCAGGTTGTATTCACGATGACTGAGCTCAAGGTAATCACCTACAATATCCACAAGGGTTTCAATACCGGCAACCAGCGTTTCGTGCTGGCCCGCATGCGGGAGCTGCTGGAAGAGGAGCACGCCGATATCGTGTTTCTCCAGGAAATTCACGGCGAGACCCGGCGCTACCAGCGCAAGCGGGGCAGCTTCCCCGATATCCCCCATTTCGAGTACCTGGCGGATCGCCTGTGGCCCCATTATGCCTATGGCAAGAACGCCATCTACAAGAAAGGCCACCACGGCAACGCCATTCTCAGCAAATTTCCCTTCCAGTTCTGGGAAAATATCGATATTGCCTACCAGACCTATGCCAGCCGCAGCATCCTGCACGGCATTATCGAATTACCCGGCAAGGGTCCGCTGCATACGCTCTGCGTCCATCTGGGGTTGCTGGAAGCCGAGCGCCGCCGACAGGTCGATATCCTCATGGATCGCATTCAGTCCCATGTTCCCCGCGACGAACCGCTGTTGATCGCGGGAGATTTCAATGATTGGAAGCGTCGGGTGGAAAGCCGTTTCGAGGAGGATCTCGGGCTCAAGGAGCTGTTTGTGGAAATGACGGGACACCACGCCAAGACTTTTCCGGTGTGGATGCCGATCCTGCCCATGGATCGCATCTATTACCGGGGCATCACCCCCAAGTCCTGCGCCCGCCTGAGCAGTGGCCCGTGGCGCAACCTGTCGGATCACGCCGCACTCGCCGGCACCTACGAGTTCTAGCCCGGATATTGCACGAATAGGACGTTAGGCAGGTAGGATGGGTTGAGCGCAGCGATACCCATCATTCCCATTCATCATCGCAAATTGGTTGATGGGTATCGCTGCGCTCAACCCATCCTACTTTTGCCAGTCAATCAATTGATTACTCCGGTGGTGCGAACCCGGCGGGAGGCCCTTTCCCTGCCGGCCTCGGCGGCGGCGCGGCGTTTTTCCAGCCTGCCGTCGATGGCGTTCTTCAGGGCGATCAAAAAGCCAACCACGATAAACGCCCCCGGTGGCAGGATGGCCAGCAACAGGGCGTTGCCATCTCCGTAGATATGCAGTGTCCAGTCGCGGGCCACGGGGCCGAACAGCAGGTGCATGTTGGCGAACAGGGTGCCGCTGCCCAGCACTTCCCGGATGGCGCCGATGACCACCAGCACCAGGCCAAAGCCCAGCCCCATCATCACGCCGTCCACCAGGGAGGGCAGCACGCCATTCTTGCTGGCAAAGGCCTCGGCGCGCCCCAGGATGGCGCAGTTGGTGACGATCAGGGGGATGAAGATGCCAAGGATCTGATAAAGCTCGTAGGTGTAGGCCTTCATCAGCAGTTCGGTGCAGGTGGTGAAGGTGGCGATGATCATCACGAACACCGGGATGCGCACCGCGTCGCTCACCTGGCGGCGGATCAGCGATACCACCAGGTTCGAGCCGGTCAGCACCATCAGGGTGGCGAGACCGAGGCCCAGGGCATTCACCACCGAGCCCGACACCGCCAGCAACGGGCACAGACCGAGAATCTGCACCAGGGCCGGGTTATTGGTCCAAAGACCATTGCGGGTGATTTCCCGATAGCTGAGGCCGATCATGGCGGGTCTTCCCCTGTGGGTTGCCGCGCGTCGCTGCCGGCGGCGGCCTTGAGCAGTTCGGCGCTGTGTTCGCGGTA